>JALGZU010000705.1 GCA_025774735.1 candidate division LCP-89 bacterium
TCTCATGCCCGGGAGGAGGAGTGGGAGGAAGCGGCAGTCTATTTCGAACGCGCTCTGGAAATTGATCCTGACGACCAGCCATCCCGGATTCTGCTCGAACGCTGCCGGCAGAAATCGACAGCACCTGCCCCAGAGATCTCAGTACTCAGTGAATGATGTCCATTTTGCGTCACTCAATCGAATTCCATGCCTTACAATTTCTGGCGAGGTTGCTCCGCCTGCTTCCACGCACTGCCAGCCTGGCTGTCGGCGAAAGTCTGGGACATCTCGTCTATCTGCTGAAAATCAGAACCGATGTAACCCGGGATAATCTGAGGCGCGCTTTCCCTGAACAGAGTGTGGAAGAGATCGAAGGGATCGTGTTGGGGTGTTACAAGCATTTTGGCGCCCTGCTGGCCGAATTCGCTCGCCTACCGCTGCTTCGCAGAGAGAACCTCGATGATTTCGTCGAAACTGATGACAGGAGCGTCCTGGATGAATCTCAGGCCAGAGGCAAGGGTGGGATCGTCGTCTCGGGGCACCTCGGCAACTGGGAGCTCATGGGTGCTTCCACCGCCCTGCTCGGATATCCGGTATCCTACGTGGTAACAGACCAGCAGAATCCGAAGGTGGATCGTTTTATGGACCAACTGCGGGAGACTGCCGGAATATGCATCATTAAACGGAGGGATGCCATCAAGGGTGTCATAAAGGCGATGAAGAATAACGAACTGGTGGCAATTTTAAGCGATCAGGATGCCCACGAGGCTGGAGCGTTCGTCCCTTTCTTCGGCAGGCCTGCCTCGACCCCCCGGGGCGCCGCCACCTTCGCCTTGAGGACGGACGCCGACTTAATTTTCGTGGAATCGTATCGGCAGGACCGCGGTAAGCTGAAGGTAATCCATGAATTCATGTCACTGGAGGATCTGCCCGAGGACCGGGATGCCGCCGTTCATGAGCTGACGCGCCGGATTACAGCCCGCCTGGAAGAGGCTGTGCGCCGGCATCCCGAACAGTGGTTCTGGATGCACCGACGCTGGAAAACGTCCCCGCCTTAACATTTTCCCAAGGTAAAGCGCCTGAAAAGCTAAAGCCCCCGAGCAGGGGGCTTTAGCATGTAAGATTGGATCCGGTCTAGCGCTAATGGCCATCTTTCGCAAAGGTCGTTGTGACAATTTCGGAAGTCACGTCAGAATTGTTGACTCGGGCATACGCCTGTGCCGTGTTTTGTACAGCGTTTAGATCGGGGAACGCCTGGTTGAGGGTGGTTCGCCGCCAGCAGATGGCGGTTCCCGCTGAATCCGGCGGTTCCGAATCCCAGTAGAAGTACCCGGCGGTGCTGTTGAAGATGATGGTGGCGCCATCGATCGGATTGGCGTAACCGTCCACCAGGTAAGCCCTGGCTTGCTGCACGGCTGGGCCCATAGACGGTCCTATAGGTGGTGTGCTGAAATTCCAATTTTCGGGAACCAAAATAAAAGTCAGTTCGCCCTCAGCCAAGGGGCATTGATACTGGGTCGAGTCGATGATGGAGTCGCCACTGACCACGCAGTAGGCGTACACGGCCAGATCGGTGAAGGTGGCATCGCTGTGGTACAGCAGGGCAGTAAAGGCTACACCTTCCAGAGGACCACCGCCGCTCACGGGCGGATCGTTGCCGG
This sequence comes from candidate division LCP-89 bacterium, assembly GCA_025774735.1. The sequence continues at coordinate 1,641 of JALGZU010000705.1, forward strand.
TGAAGGCGTCACCCCAGATTTCCACGCTGGATGTGTCATCCGACAGATAAAACTGTATAGCGGTGTTGTCCACCACTTCATTGCCGTGCTGGTCCAGGACCAGGGCGGAGACTTCTACCTGCCAGACGTTACCGCCCGCCTGTACGGGATCCAATGAATTGACACCGACGTCGATGGTTGACGGCGGACCTGACACGATGGTGACCAGCGGCGACTGCGCCGAGATCTCATTAAACTCGGCATCGTACGTCCAGGCCTTGATCGTCACCGGCCCGGAATTGGTCCCGGCGTTCAGCACGACGGTCGCTATTCCGCCAGCGGTTAGCGTTGAATCTTCGTAACCGTGGTTGTTTATATTTACCTGACCGAAGGGGAAACCATCATTCTCGATCCGAAAGTGGACCATGACGTCGTTGAGGACTAAGTTACCCGAAGCGTCCGTGACGTGGGCGTAAATTTCGGTCTGGTAATCCCCGCCGGTCCCCACGACCTGGATCGTTGCTGACTGCGCGCTCAATCCAATCTGACTTGGGGTTGACGGCGTAATGGTGATCAGGGTCGAGTCGATGGCGATGCCGACCTGCGCCTTGATCGTGGCCGTTCCGGCATTCGTACTCGGCGAAAACCAGGTCGTCGCTTCCCCGTCGATTGTCGGTACTTCGGGAGGACTGATGCTCCCCAAATTCGTAGAGAACAAAACCCCGATGCCATCGCCCACCGGATTGCCGGTTGTATCC
>JALGZU010000226.1 GCA_025774735.1 candidate division LCP-89 bacterium
CCTGCTCTATGAAATTTCATCAGGCACGATCGGGTATGTTCTGCAGGAAGCGGGGCAAATCCATCTCAGGTTGTATAATGTACTCGGACAGAGGGTCAACCTGATTGAAGAAGGCTATCGCCAGGCCGGTAGCCATGTCGTGCATTTTTCAAATCAAAACCTTTCCTCCGGCATCTATTTCGCACGCTTATCCACACCGTTCCAATCCCAAACCATCAAAACAGTAATAATTCGTTAAATTTTCAATTTGCATTTTGAATGTCCCTCCAAACCTCTCTCACCAGAAACCCCTTGACTTTCCCCCCAAAAGTGGATAAATTTTGAATCTACCTTAATTGCACTCCGTTTCAAGCTGGAGTTCTTTGTGAAACGTCTCATGATTTCGGTGTCCGGCATTCGCGGCATCGTCGGCGAAGGCCTGACTCCGGAAGTGATCACCGCTTATGCCGCCGCCTTCGGCACTTTCTGCGAAGGGGGCAAGGTCATCGTCGGCCGTGACAACCGCACTACCGGCGAAATGGTTCGCCACGCCGCGCTGGCCGGTCTCTTGGCCGTCGGCTGCGACGTCGTTGATCTGGGCGTCGTCCCTACACCCACCATCCAGATCGCCGTGGAGAAGGCCAAGGCCACCGGAGGCATCTCCTTCACCGCCTCCCACAATCCCGACGAGTGGAATGCGCTCAAGTTTTTCTCTTCTGACGGCCTCTTCCTGGACGAAGTTCAGGCCCGCGAACTGCAGGCCCTGAAGGACGACTGGCAGGTTAACTACGTCCCCTTCGACAAGATCGGCCACGTCTCCTATTATGAAGGGGCTGCGGACGATCACATCACCGCGGTGCTGGGCAGTTCCCTCTTCGACCTGCAGGCTATCCGCAAGCGCAACTTCCGCGTGGCCGTCGACGCCGTCTGCGGAGCCGGCTGCAACCTGATTCCCCAGCTTCTGGCCGAACTCGGCTGCGAAGTGGCCAAACTGAACTGCGAGATAAAAGGACGCTTCCCCCGCAATCCCGAGCCGCTGCCGGAACACCTCGATGACCTCTGCCGTCTGGTCAAGGAGAAATCCTGCGACCTGGGTTTCGCCCTGGATCCCGACGCCGACCGTCTGGCCATCATCGACGAAAACGGCAATCCCATCAGCGAAGAGAACACCCTGGTCATCGCTGCCAAGTTGGTGCTGAAACACCAGCCCGGTCCCCTGGTGACCAACATCTCTACCACGCGCGCGCTGGACGACATCGCTTTGGAGGCGGAGGTCCCCATCCACCGCACCAAGGTCGGCGAAATTCACGTCGTCCGCAAGATGCAGGATGTCAAAGCCGCCATCGGCGGCGAAGGCAACGGCGGCGTGATTTTCCCGGGGATCCACCTGGGACGCGATTCCGCCGTGGGAGCGGCTATGACGCTGCAATCGCTCATCGAGGCGCGAGCTCCACTTTCGGTGTTTCTAAAGTCCATGCCCCGGTACGTAATGGTCAAGCGCAAGGTGCACATCGAAGACCTGCACCCGGATGAGTTGTTAGCGCAACTGAGCGCACATTTCGGCGATGATCAGCAGGACCGCTGCGACGGCTTGAAAATTGTGCGCGACACTGGTTGGATCCACATGCGAGCGTCCAACACCGAACCGGTGATCCGCATCTACGCAGAAGGAGAGGATCAATCCGGCGCTGAAGACCTGGCTCAGGAGGGCGCCGGGGCGCTGCAGCAGCTGATCCCCAAGGCGGAGAGCGAAGCATGATCCTGGCGCGCGTCGTCGGCGACGTCTATGCCACGGTCAAAAGCCCCCATTTTGAAGGGAGCAAGATCCTGATCGTCCAGCCGTTGGATACCGATTTAACCCCCAAGGGCGATACGCTGCTGGCCCTGGACCGGGTCGACGCGGGCAAGGACGACGTCGTGCTGGTCAACAAGGAGGGTGGCAGCGCCCGTATCATCTTCGAAAATCCCGACATCCCCCTCCAGGCGGTCATCGTCGCCGTCGTAGATGATCTCGATATATCTGGCGAGTAGCATTCCCGCCGCAAAGTCTTTTGAATCCCAACAGGTTGGTGACAGTCGTGGTTGACGACCGGATTACGAAAATTATCTCAGAAATGGTAGCGCCAGCACGGGCGGAAACGCCTCCCGGACTGGACAGCGAAAAGGCCCGTATCGCCGCATTGATAGACCATACGAATCTGTATCCGGACGCCCGGGAGGAGGATATCCGCCGCCTCTGCGAAGAAGCGCTCCAGTATAAATTCGCCTGCGCAGTGGTGCAGTCCTGCTGGGTGCCGCTCTGCGCCGAACTGCTGAAGGGAAGCGGCGTGAAGGTCTGCAGCATCGTCTCCTTCCCGCTGGGTGGAGACGGCACCGCATCCAAGGTTCTGCAGGCACAGCGGGTAATCGAAGAGGGCGCCGAAGAGCTGGACATGGTCGCCAACATCGGCTACATCAAGTCGGGGAAGTGGGCCGAGGCGGAGGAGGACGTCGCCCGGGTGGTGCAGGCTTCGGGCGCGGTGCCGGTCAAAGTGATCATCGAAGCGTGCCTGCTGACCGACGAGGAGAAGGTGAAAGCCTGCCTGATGGCTCAGCGAGCCAGAGCGGCCTTCGTGAAGAGTTCCACCGGCTTCAGGGAGGGGGCGATCCCCGCCGACGTAGCGCTGATGCGGCGCGTGGTGGGGCCGGACATGGGGGTGAAGGCGTCCGGCGGAATCCGCACGCTGGTGCAGGTCCGGCAGTTGATTGAAGCGGGGGCGAACCGGATCGGGACGTCGGCGTCGGTGGGGATTGTTTCTTGATTAGGAATCAAAATTATTAATTAATAATGTCTTCTGTTTTATCCATCATCCTCGGTGGCGGGCGGGGCCAGCGGCTCTACCCGTTGACGAAGTTCCGGTCGAAACCGGCGGTGCCGATCGCGGGGAAGTACAGGCTGATCGACATCCCGGTGTCGAACTGCATTCATTCCGACATCGAGCGGATTTTCGTGTTGACGCAATTCAATTCGGCGTCGCTGAATCGGCACGTCAACCTGAGCTACAAGTTCGATACCTTCCACGAAGGCTTCGTCAACATTTTAGCCGCCGAACAGACCATGAACAACATGGACTGGTTCCAGGGGACGGCGGACGCGGTGCGCAAGAACCTGCGCCATTTCGAGCGCTACAACGCGGAGGAATACCTGATCCTGGCCGGGGATCACATCTACCAGATGGACTACCGGGAGATGCTGGAGACGCACCGGGAGTCCGAAGCCGACATCACCGTCGCCGTATCGCCGGTCACGCATGACGAAGCCGGCGAACTCGGCATCCTGAAGGTGAATGATCAGGGCCGCATCGTCAATTTCACTGAAAAACCGACAGATAACAAAGTGCTCAGCGATTTTGACATGACCGGTGAGATCCGGGACAAGTTCAGTATCGCCGATCCTGACAAGACTCTACTCGGGAGCATGGGCGTATATCTCTTCAGCCGGGAGGTGCTGGAAACCACCCTGACGAATCTCGAGCATCAGGACTTCGGCGGTGACATCATTCCATCCGCCATCGGCGACTATAAAGTCCAGGCTTGTGTTTTCGGCGGGTACTGGCGGGACGTGGGAACGATTCGCTCGTTTTTCGACGCCAACATGGACTTCGTTTCCTCCGAACCACATTTCCACTTCTTCACCGAGCCGCGCAACGTCTTCACCCACGCCCGGCACCTGCCGCCAACGAAGCTATTGGGGGTGGAGGTGGAGTCCTCGCTGGTCTGCGAAGGCTGCGTCGTTCAGAATGCGACGCTGAAAAATGCCGTCATCGGGGTGCGCACGATCATCGAGCGGGACGCCGTCGTGGAGAATTCATACATCATGGGGGCCGACTACTACGAGTACGATCCCGAATCCGGCGGAGACCACCGGCAGGGATCCCAGCCTTCAATCGGTATCGGCGAAGGCGCGTCGATTTCAGGCGCCATCGTGGACAAGAACGCCCGCATCGGCCGCGGGGTGAAGATCAATCCGAAGCAGCCTCACGAGAACTACGCCGGGCACGGCTACATGATCAAGGACGGCATCACCGTCATCGAGAAGGACGCCGTCATCCCAGACGGGGCGGTGATCTGAGGCATCGAGTGCTCGAACATATCAGATTTGGCTTAAATATTCAGAAGCATACAGATCCATATCAAGGTAGAACCATGTCCAACCGAATCGTGACCATTATAATCGCCGCAGCTGCCCTTGCGCTGTTCGGCAACATCACTTTCGCCCAGATGCCTCCTCACATGATGCAGGGGATGATGGCGAAGCCGGAGGCGGAAGCGGAGTTAAAAGCTCCCGACCAGCACCTGATCGTGACCCTCGACAACGGCATGGAGGTCATGTTCATCGAAAACCACGCCAGCCCCGTGATCGCCTCCATCGTTATCGTGCACGCCGGCGCCAGGTACGAAACAGTCGAACTGAACGGCGCGTCGCACTACTTGGAGCACCTGCTCTTCAACGGGACCGAAACCCGCACTCAGAAAGAACTCTACGACGAGATGGATTTCCTGGGTGGGTACAACAACGCCAGCACCGGTTACGACCACGCCACCTACATGATTCTCATCGACGCGGAGAATTTCGAGAAGGGCCTGGACATTCAGAGGGATATGCTCTTCCATTCCATCCTGTCGCCCGACAAGTTCGAGAAGGAGAAAGGCATCATCATCGAAGAGATCGGCAAGGACGAAGACAGCGAATCCTACCGGGTGTCGCGCTTCCTCGACCGGGTGGTCTATCGCGGCACGCCCTACGAATGGCCCGTGCTGGGCAGCCGCCGCAGTATCCGCGAGATGACCCGCGATCAGGTCTGGGACTACTACAAGTCCCGCTACGTTCCCAACAACATGGCCGCCATGATCGTCGGCGATTTTCACACCCCCGAAATGCTCGATCTGATCAAGCGCACCTTCGGGCAGGAATCGCCCCGGGAGCTTCCCAAGGCGCGGCAGCGCGCAAAGAAGAAGCGGGGAGGAGCAAAATCGGTAACCCAACCGGTTTTCGTCCAGCAGGGTGAAGCGACCAACCACTCCGTTCTCCTTTCCTTAGATGCGCCAACCCGCAAGTCTCCCTCTTATTTCCCCTTCATCGTCATGGTCAACATGTTAAATGACCATTTGCAGGAAGAACTGATGTCGAATG
>JALGZU010000227.1 GCA_025774735.1 candidate division LCP-89 bacterium
CTGCGGTGACGTGGGATACGGTAAGACCGAGGTGGCGCTCCGAGCCGCATTCAAGGCCGTGATCAGCGGCAGGCAGATCGGCATCCTCGTGCCGACGACACTGCTTGCTCAGCAACACTTCAACAGTTTTAAGAAACGCCTTGAAAATTCTGCCATTGAAATCGATATGCTCTCTCGATTTCGGTCGAAGACGGTTCAAAAAGAGATTTTGAAGAAACTGAAAAGCGGCCGGATCGATATCATCATCGGCACCCACAGATTGCTCTCCAAGGACGTCCACTTCAACAACCTGGGGCTTTTGATCGTGGACGAAGAGCACCGTTTTGGAGTTCGGCATAAAGAGACCATGAAGAAACTGAGATCCCAGGTCGACGTCTTGACCCTTACCGCCACTCCTATACCGCGCACATTGCACATGGCCATGATTGGGGCGCGTGATATGTCGCTGATCAATACTGCACCCCAGGACCGGCTCCCCATCGAGACGGAAATCGCCCCCTTTTCTCAGGAACTGATTACCGAGGCGATACTGCGGGAAGTGGATCGCGGAGGTCAAGTATATTTCGTGCATAATCGCGTTCGCACCATCGATACGATCAAGGAGATGTTGCAACGCTGGCTTCCCCAAATCCGTTTCGTCGTCGCTCACGGCCAGATGCAGGAAAGGCAACTGGAAGAGACGATGGATGATTTTTTGGACAGAAAGTACGATTGCCTCGTATCGACGATGATCATCGAATCCGGATTGGATCTCCCCAACGTCAATACGATGGTCGTCAACCGGGCTGACCGCTTCGGACTTGCCCAGCTTTATCAATTGCGGGGACGCATCGGGCGATCGAACCGTCAGGCTTATGCCTATCTGTTGACGCCACCTCACCTGCCAGCTTCGGACCCGGCATACAAACGCCTGGATGCCATTCGTTACTGCAGCTATCTGGGAGCAGGACTTCAGGTAGCGATGCGCGACCTTGAAATACGAGGCGCAGGGGAAATTTTCGGGGCGAAGCAATCCGGCTTCATGCACGCCGTCGGGTTTGATCTCTACAGAAAAATGTTGGAGGAGGCCATTATCAAACTCAAACTGGACAGCCACATCGGCGCAGACCCGACGGCTCAGCCGACCACTGATTTCGAACCCAAGATCGATTTCCCATTCGACGCTTACCTGCCGAACGACTACATCGAAACACCGGGTCAGCGGGTCGATCTGTACCGGCGTTTATCCGGTGTAACGTCGTATGAACAGCTTTATGAGATTATCGAAGAGATCACCGACCGATACGGCACCCCACCCCTGGAAGCCCGGCATCTATTCGACCTGGTTGAGCTAAAATTGGGATGTCTGATCAATGCCTTTCCCAAACTTGAAATAAACGGGCAGTACTTAGTGGCCGAGATCGGGGTGCGTGACGGCCACGATTGGCAGGCAAGATTGGGGAAAATCGTGGACAAAGTGGACGATTCCTCCGTCGAGTTTTCCGGAAGTGATCCACCTCAAATAATCCTGCGATGGAATGCGGAAGATGAATGGACGAAGAAGATTTCCACCGTTAAAAAGTTCTTGAAAAAACTTTCATGAAAAATCACGAACTCAAACTGTATCCAACGGGATCATTCCTGGATTCCAAAGGTATAATATGGTTGATTCGAATTTCATTGAAATCAAAAGACACATCAATATCCGTTAGGGGAGGACCTACGCATGCTTTCCGTCTTGTCTCAAACTAAGCCGTATAAAATCTTATTGCGGGGAAACATCAAGCTCTCGGTTCTGATCTCTCTGATCGTACCCATGTTGCTGGCTCTGTTGTTTTTCGCCGCAGGGTGCAGTAAGAAAGAAGGGCCTATGGCTAAGGTCGGCACCGAGTACATCACAGCCGATGATTTCGGGGATGCCATGATCAAGCGCTACCGAAATGCCGAATTCGCCGCCCTGCGCACCCTTGAAGATCGGCAGACAATCGTCCGCACATTAGTCGATAACAAACTCAAACTCCTGGATGCTTATTCGATGGGACTGGATCAGGATTCCACCATTCAGGCGGCCGCGGAAGACAGCCGGAAGATGGCTGCCATTCAGGAGCTCTATCAGGTTGTCATCATGGATCGGGTTATCCCGGAGGAGGCTGTACGCGAACAATTTGAAAAGATGGGCGAAGAGATCAAAGCCCGGCATATCTTGTTCCGGACGATTCCCGATCTCACCGACAATGAACGCGAAGATGTGGTCAAACGAGCTGAAGATGTCTTGGCGAAACTGAAGGCCGGTGCCGATTTCGACTCCCTGGCGAGAGCGGTCTCTGAAGATGGAACAACCTCACAGAGTGGTGGCGATCTGGGCTATTTTTCCTGGGGCCGGATGGTGGATGAATTTCAGGAGGCCGTCTTCGCTCTGGAAATAGGTGAGATGAGCGATATCGTCGAGAGTTCTTATGGATATCACATCATCCTGCTCGAAGACCGTCGCCCCTCCCAATCGAGAAAGAGTTATGAGGAGGAAAAAGAGAATATCTATCAGGTCATGCGACGCACCTATCAGGACGAGCTGACCAAGAGTGCTGAAGAGTACCTCGAAAACATCAAAGAGGAGAACGAGTTAAAATTCGAGTATGCCAATATCCAGAAGATCCTGGACAAGGTGAGCGATCCGTCTGTCCCCCGCAACAATTCCTTCTTCGCCGACTTCAGCGAGGACGAAAAGAACTGGATCGTGGCAACTTTGATCGATGATACGATTCGAGTCACGGATCTGGATGCGGAAATCGCCAAAACGGGACCACCTCGCTGGCGTGACCAGAAATCGATCATCCAGACGGTCGAGCGGATGGTCCTGCCGGATTTCCTCGCCGCACATGCTGCTAAAGAAGGGTTGATGAAGTCCGATGATGTCGAGAAGGCATACCTGACCACGCTTGAGATAGAAATGACCCGGCGTGTCGAGAAGATCAAAATCGATGAGAATATCGACCTGAGCGATTCGACCCTACTGGCCTACTACAACGACCATATCGCCGATTTTATGACCGATTCCACTGTCGAGGTACAGGAAATATACATCGTCCTTGACGAGGAACAGGACAAAGATTTAGACTACGCAAAGAAAATCGAGAAGCGGGCGTTACGCGGCGAGAATTTTACTCGCCTGGTCAAGAAATACAGTGACCGCAAGTCAACTCTGGCCAAGGATGGAAAAATCGGCCCCATTACCAGCCGCCAGTACGGCACTATCGGCAAGGAAGCGTTCAGCCTGGAACGGGGAGAGGTCAGCGGTCTTTTAAAGATGGGACGCCGCGGTTACTCCATCATCAAGCTCCTGGAAAAGACCCTCGCCGTACCCAAACCGTTCGACGAAGCCAAGGCCCAGGTCGAACGCCAGGTTATGACGAACCGGAGTGATATCCTCCGCAAAGCCTGGCTTGAAGAATTAGAGAAGCGCTACCCAGTGACCATTTATGACAACCGTCTGATGTCAGTCCTGCCCCCACCAGAGAAAGAGGAAGAACAGGCAGAAACGACAACTCCAACTCCGGAGGTAAAAGAGCCGGAGGTCAAGACGATCCCCATGAAGAAAAAAGGGGAAGGCAATTGAGATAGAAAGTTACCGGGATCGTGAATTCGGATATTAACTTCGCGCTCCCGGAAACTGAATTGTGATGCCGGAGTGAAGATTCTTAAGTCAGCGCTCAAAATCGGTGAGAAGCCGGGAAGCCGGTTTTGCCACATCGGAGTGATTTCGATGGTTCTGGCATCCCTTCTGTTGGGATGTCAGAGCGAGACCGATGAGATCCAAACGGCTGCGATGGTGGGCAACCGGTCTATCTCGGTCAATGACCTGATCGTTCACTACGGTTTGGACGTTGATCCCTACGGGGAAGGCGGTCAGATCGATCCCGAATTGATGCGCGAAGCAGCCCGTAAATGGGCTATAGAGCAGATCCTGATACAGGAGGCGGAGCAACGCAACCTGGATCAGGATCAATTTCTTAAAGAGCGTCTGGCAAACCTCCGGGATGAAATCCTCATTGATATGCTCTATGATCAACTAACGGAGAGCATCTCGGTGGATTCTGCGGATATCCGGCAGAATTACGATGAACATCGTAACGAGTACGTCGCTCCTCACGACCAGATAGATCTGGTCTATGTTCTGGCATCTGGTCGTACTCTTGCCGACCGGGTGCGACGTGAACTTCAAGCAAAAAAGGGCCTCGAAGAGGTGCTTGCTTTAGACGATCAACTCGTCGGCGAAGAGATCGGCTGGGTAATGGAAAAAGACCTCAATCCAAAAATTTCCAAAGCCGCATTCGCCCTCGTACCGGGCGGCATCTCCTATCCCCTCAAGTACGATACCGGTTCGGATTATATTATCATGCTGTGTCGTCAACGCCGCCAGGCGGGGACGGTGCTGCCGCTTGCGGAGGTCGAAAACCGGATCCAGGAGCGCCTCTTATCGCGCAAGAAGAGTCAGGCTGAAAAAACCTTCAGGGATAGCCTCTGGACTGTGTATAATCCCCGTATACTGATAGAGCAAACAGATCAATAACCTCTTTGAAAACAACCTGAAAACCGTTTTGATAATTCAAACGAAACCTTGCAGGAGGCGCAGTCTTCAACGCCTCTATAACCTTACCCCATGGGTAAGTATCGGTCTGATCCTCTCTTTACCGCTGGCTTTTAGCTTCGCCCAGGAGCCCGATGATGTCATTGACCGGCTTCTAGCCATTGTCGGTGATGAAGTTATTCTGGAGAGTGAGGTTTACCAGAACGCTCAGACAATTGCTCTGCAGCAGGGACAAGACGTTCTGCACGATCCCGCCAAAGTGGAACAAATCAAGGCGGACGTCCTCCAGGAGATGATCAATCAGAAAGTCCTCCTCGCCAAGGCGCGAGAAGATTCGATGGTTGTTGAACCGAGAGAGATCGACCGGGAGCTCGAGAACCGTCTGCAGCAGATCATCCAGAATGTGGGATCGGAAGAAAAATTGGAGGAGTTATACGGCTATTCTATTCGACGAATCCGGCGGGATTTTCGATCCATTGTTGAAGAGGGTCTTCTGGTCGAGAGGATCAAATTCGCTTACCTGCAGGGAATTCGCATTACACGTAGCGAGATAGAACAGTACTTCGAAAGCAA
>JALGZU010000228.1 GCA_025774735.1 candidate division LCP-89 bacterium
GCTGGCTGGCAACTTCCCCAATCCGTTCAATCCGACGACGACCATTCGCTTCAGTCTCCCGGTCGCAGCGCAGACTGAATTAGCGGTCTTCGATATGAACGGTCGCAAGGTGAGTACGCTGGTGAACGGCATGATGAGTGCCAACACCATGCACGAGATCGTCTGGAACGCGACCGATGGCGCCGGCAACATCCTGCCCAGCGGCATGTACATCTACCGTCTGACTTCGGGCGAGATGAACGCCAGCGGCAAGATGATCTTTATGAAGTAAGCTGACAGCTCACTGCCTGAGCTTCCCCAAAAAAGTTGCGACCATTATCCGGGGTAGTCCGGATAATGGTCTTTTTATATCCAAAACGCGTAGAACGAGGCGAAAACATGGACAAATTCAGAGGCATCTTCGAAGTTTTTGCCCTTTCAAGAAGTGTCTCGGCGGGCATCCTGCTCATGTGCGCCGGCTGGTTTAGTGCCGCCGCCGCTCCTCCGGGGTTGACCCTGATATCGTGTGACCGGGAAAGTGCCGTCATCGAATTTGAGCTGCCCGGTTACCAGGCCGTTGAGCAGGAGTTGGACGGGGAAACCTTTACGCAACTTTCGATTTCCGGCTGGGGAAACCTCATCGAGGAAGGAAAACCGGCCCTCCCCCAGGCGGGCTTTCTACTGGCCATGCCCCCGGGCAGCCGCGCTTCCCTCACGGTAGACGTCCTCGAGTCTCACACCATCACCCTGGTCAATCCCCAACCTGCACCGGCATGGCTGAAGGACGAGGATTCGGAGATTCCGGTGGAGCAGTATCTCCCTGATCCGGCCCAATATGCCTCCTCAACCCCCTACCCGCAGCAGTGGGCCAGTGTGGGCGACCCTTTCTGGTGCCGCACCTTTTATCTGGTACCGGTAAAGGTGATTCCCTTCCGTGCTGTTACCGCATCCGGCGAAGCACTCGTCGCCGATAAACTGCGCCTGAAAGTCTCATTCCATGGAGGACGCCAGGGAACGTCTATCTCGGACCCGCACGGTCAGGCCCTCATCAGATCCTCGATTATCAACTTCGCCCAGGCCCGCCGCTGGCAGGAGAAGACGCCTCCTTCTGTTTCAAGCGTAACGGGTGAGTACGGCGATTACAAACTGCTGGTGGATGAAGACGGGTTATATCGGATCACCTATTCAGACCTGGTGCAAGCCGGTATCACTTCGCCCGAAACGATCGATCCCCAGACGATCAAAATCTACCTTGAGGGGGAAGAAATGCCCATCTGGGTGGACGGCAACGTCTGGGACGGTCAGTTCAACACCGACGATTATATCTTCTTTTACGGCCAAATCGCCCGGGGCACCTACACATACGAAAACATCTACACCCGGACGAATACCTACTGGCTCGATTGGGGTGGAGCCGCGGGAACTCGTTTAACCGAACTGGACGTCACCCCTGGAGGGGGAGTGACTCTGGTTAATTCCTTTAAAGCCAAGACCCGAACTGAAGTGGACACACTCTACGAAAGTTTCGGTGACGTCTTTTCGGGGGAGGACGTGGATCACTGGATGTGGCTGTTGTTAGACGCCACTTTCAATCCCGAATTCTCCTTGTTGCTGGACCTGCCCGGGCTCGTGGTCATTCCCACGGAGGAGTACAACTTAACGGCTTCATTCCGTGGATTTACAACTGTCGATGATCACCACGTTATCGTGGGATGGAATGATTGCCCGTGGCCGGTGATTAATACCTATTGGGATGGGCAGAATGCCGTCGTTATCGAAGGGACGGCGGTGCCAGGAAATTATGTCGGCACCGGTTCCGTTTTGGATCCAAATGAGCTGGTTTTTACCGCTACGCCGGGCGAATTGAATTCCTTCTATCTCGACTGGTTCGAGGTGGAATACTGGCGGGATTTCAGCGTCATGAACGACACCCTGCTGTTCCAGAAACCCGCGGATATCGGCCCCCAACCGGTGCGCTACAAGCTCACCGGACTCACCGACCCGGACACTACCGAACTGTGGAACTTGACCACTAACCAGAGGCTGATCGGTTTTGAGACGTCCGCCGATACCCTCCACTTCACCAGTTTCACCACCGATACGACCTTCTTTTTCGCGGCAGGACCCCAGGGGTGGTTGACTCCGCAGATTGTGACCGATGAACCCTCCGACTGGAGTGGCACTTCCCACGGCGCCGACTATATCATGATCACCCATGAGGACTTTTATTCCATTCTGGAGCCGCTCAAGGATAACTATGTCGGAAAAGGCCTCAGGACTGAATTGGTGAAAGTTGGCGATATATACGATGAATTCTCCTACGGGATGAAAAATCCTCAAGCCATCTTCGATTTCATCCAGCACGCCTTCTACAACTACCAGAGTCCTGCACTGTCTTATGTCCTGCTCGTCGGGGATGCATCCTGGGACTACAAGGGCAACGTAGCCGGTTCCTACCAGGATTTCATCCCGACCTATTCCTTCCCGACCTACAAGTGGGGCGAGACTGCTTCGGATAACTGGTACATCTCGGTGACGGGCAACGATCCCATCCCGGATTGCGCCATTGGCCGGTTCCCCGCGAATTCCGTCGACGAAGCTCAGGTCCTGGTGGATAAAGCCCTGGCATATACCGAATCGCCGCCTCCGGGGTATTGGCGGTCACGCATTATCTTCACCAACGGAGCCAACGAGATGAGCGACGCCATCATCTTCGATACCGCCGTAGAAAACTTGCTCAACAATTACTTCCCCGACTGGTGGGAGCCGCCTCGCGTTTACTGGCTGCCTTCACCGCCATACCAACAGTTTCAGGGGGACAGTACCGATCTGATGGAGGAGATCAACCTTGGTGCAGCAATGGTCAATTATGTCGGGCATGCGGGTAACGAAATGTGGTATACGCTGAGCGTCGATAATATCACCTCCCTCGAAAACGGGATGAAACTGCCCTTCGTTGCCTCCTTTTCCTGCTACACGGGCATTTTCTCGAATACCACCGGTATGGGTGAAGTCTTCATTCTTAAACCGGATGGGGGTGCCGTAGCCTACTGGTCGAACGGCGCGGTCGGTTTTACGACGACCAATAACTGGATCAATGATTTCCTCTTCGCACAGAGCTACAGCAGTGCTCCCTCAGATCCCTACACCTTCGGGATGATCACCACGGATGCAAAACTGGAATACTGGGCGACTTTCTTCAGTGATCCAAACGACGTTATCCAGACCTTCTCTCTGTTGGGAGATCCGGGTCTCACCTATCTCTACGAAGCGCCCGATCCTGCCGATACGCTGAACAATCCCCAACCGGCGATGACCTTTACCGTGCCGGGATCACCGCACTTCCGGTCACGGGATTACGTCAGTAATCCGGTGGAATTCGCCTGTTCCATGTACGATCCGGACGGCCTGGATCTTCCCTCGCTGCAGATGGAACTGATCCATCTGGTCGACGGTATCGGCAATCCGGTCGATACCAGTTGGCAGTGGACCTGGCAGCCCGATTCGAGCGCGCCGCCTAACTTCAACTTCGATCTGCCCGATTCCCTTGGCGACAGCCTCACGGTCAGTTACAGCAACACCCTGGGTGACGGCGAATGGCAGTTTTTCGCCGGAATCGCCGACTACCTACTCAACGGACCGGAAACGCTTACCACCAGATTCAGGACCGCCTCCGCTGCGCTGGCCCTCGAAGATCCGCTGAACTATCCCAATCCGTTCGCCGAAAAAACCAACTTTACTTTCACCCTGTCGCAGGATGCCCAGGTCAGCATAAAAATCTACACCGTATCGGGGAAACTGGTGCGCGCACTGAGTCTGTCTCCGGTGGTGGGATTCAACATCCATGAATACGATGGCCGTGACCACCAGGGGGATCAGCTCTCGAATGGAACTTACCTGTACAAGATCATCGCCAGCAGCGGTGATCAACAGGTTGAGACGGTCGAAAAGATGATTAAAATACGCTGATCGTCCCTCTGACTCGAAAATTTCATTAAAACCCCCGCTTTTGGCGGGGGTTTTGTTATGTCTTACCGTACGCCCTTGCCCCTTTCTCTACGATACAATTCTCCCTGCTGCAGTGCCGTTTTCATGCTCAGGATAGGTTTAAAAGCGGTAGAAAATTCTTGACATCTCAGAAAAAATATGATATTATAAATCAATCGGTTAAGATGGCTATATGGTATGGGGGGAGACACAGCTCCGGGTTGGAGCACTGTACCACAGTCTTTTAAAATCATGTCGAGCACCTGGGGGACATCAATCGATCCCCGCCGGCCTCTGCACTCTCCTCACCAGGCAATCTCTTCGATCTAATTCGCAGACGCAATCTATGCCCCTCTCTCGTTTCACCTGGGTGCAAGCACTGTTCATGAGCTGTTTGATGGGTCTATGCCACGTTCTGATTTTTTATCCGAGCGTGAGTAAAGCCCAGGACTTTCAAGAACTCCGCACCCGCTACTTCGTGGATCGCAGCGTCGAATACGCCGAGAAGCTGCTTCTGCGGGAGGAGATTCTGAGTCTCCTTTACCGCTGCACCACGGATGAGATCGAGGCCAGACAGAAAGAAGGCACCAATCCCGCCCTGCTGACCGCTGCACCGTCCGCCATCCCCAGGACTTCGTTCGATCGCAACGCCCCTGGTGTCGTCGACGCTGACATCGCCGAACGTTACCACCTCTGGGTGGCTTTCGAGGATGGGGAATACCGGCGGCGCTCACAAACCCTCTTGGCAATGCGCTCTATCTTGATTGAAAACGCCGCGCCGGATCAGAAGAAGCGCATGTTCAGGCGAGAGATGGAGCAGGCTCTCGTCTACTACGCAGACAGTGATTGGGATCCCGCCCGGTACCTCTTAGAGCATCTCCTGAACGACTATGGCTACCGCTGGAACGACGATATCCTGTTCTATCTGGGCCAGGTGTGCATTCAACAGAGCCAGTACGATGCGGCTCTGGAGTACCTGCTGAAGCTTATCGAGGCAAATCCCCGGAGTACATATCTCCCGAAAAGCTATGACCAGGCCACGGAACTCTTATCTCAGTTGAACGAAGACCGTAGTCTGGTGGGACTATACCGAGCCTATCTGAAAGCCGGGGCGCCGGGAGCCGGGGCGCCGGGCGCCCCCGCCGAGATGAGCGGGCTGCATATCCGGGCCGCCCGCGCCGAGGTCAATTCCGGCCGATACCGTTCAGCGGTGGCCATGCTGGAACGGGTCGATCCCGGGAGTCCATACTATCTCGCCTCCAGGTACCTGTTAGCGGAGTGCCTGACTCTGCAAGAAAACTGGTCTCGCGCAGTTGCCGTACTCGAAGACCTGCTTACGTTGAAGCGCGAAGGGCTACCCTATGACCGCTGGCGCATGTTTATCGATGAAGCCCGCATCAAACTGGCTTATATCTACTACCAGTGGGGAGACTACAAGAGAGCCTCGGAGCTGTTCAAGCAGGTGAAGACCAATTCCGCGTTCCACGACCGGGCTCTCCTGGGGCACGCCTGGATCGCATTTCAGCTGGATAAATACGAGGAGACGGTCCAGAACACCGAGGAAATCTTGCATTTCTACCCCTATTCATCGGAAATCTATGAAGCCCGCTCGCTGGCGGGATACTGCTATGAACGCATGGGCGATGAAACCTATGCGATGACCCATTTCTTCGCCGTCCTGGAAGCGGGTGTAGGCCAGAGTAAGTTGCACACATTCATGGTTGAACGGCAGCGTCTGGCAGAAACCTTGAACCGGCTGAAAACCCTCGAAGATGATCTGTTCAGTTCGGACGACACTGGCCATTTCGAAGCCTACAAGCGCACCCGCAACAACCTCGAGATCAACCGGTTGAAGATAAGCCTGGCGGAGATGCTCGACATGAACGCCCGCATGCGCGGTCTGGTTGAGGAACGGGTGTTGCTGGACAAACTGATCGGGGAGGCCGGCGCCGTCGAAGAGGACGTTATATTGGCTGATAACGCCGCTTTAATCGCACGCTTTCTGAAACTCGAAAACCGCATTCAGTTCATGCTCGCCGGTCTGGAAACGATGCGCAAGGAGCAGATGGTCTCGACACCACTCTATTACCGGGAAGCCTACCTTGGACATCTCAACGAGACAGCGGATAGTTTGTCTGTGCGCATCGAAGTCGAAATCGCATCGCTGCGTTCCTCCATCGCCGAGACCGACCGCCTCTACCGGGAGGCTCTCGAGGCGAGCGATCCCGAACGCTCTCTGCACTTCGGTCTGCGGTTGGAGAGAGAGCGGGAGGCGTTGAACCGGAGCTACGAGATGCGAACTGCCGCCGAAGAGGCGATCAAACCGGCGCTGAAGACGCGCGTCGAACGCTGGAGCGACTACAGCTTCGGCCGTTTCGCCATGGGGGGCATGGAATTCGAAGAGTTGGACCGCAAAGTCGAACGGTTGCAACAGGTCGAAGATTACATTCTGACTCTGATGGAAATGCTGGAGAAGCGG
>JALGZU010000229.1 GCA_025774735.1 candidate division LCP-89 bacterium
GTCGCTCAACATGCCTAAAACCGCTGTCGATTATCTATACTATCTGCGTGCGGAAAAACTGCCGCACATGTGGTGCCCGGGCTGCGGGATCGGCATCGTGGTCAAAGCGATGATCGGCGCCATCGACGAGCTGAGTTGGGAGAAGGACGACACCGCCGTGATTTCCGGTATCGGCTGCACCTCGAGGGCTCCCGGATACATGGACATGAACACCCTGCATACGACCCACGGCCGCGCACTTACTTTCGCCACAGGCGTGAAGATGGCCGCTCCTTCCAAGCACGTGATCGTCATTTCAGGAGACGGGGATGCCAGCGCCATCGGGGGCAACCACTTCATCCATGCCTGTCGACGCAACATCGACATCACCCTTATCGTCAACAATAACAACATCTACGGCATGACGGGGGGCCAGTTCAGCCCGACCACTCCATACGGGGCTCGGGCCGCGACCACTCCTCACGGCAATATCGATCCCGCGTTCGACCTGGTCAACCTGGCCATCGGCGCCGGGGCGACCTACGTCGCCAGAGGGTCGGTCAACAACGGCCGCATGCTGGGAAAATTCATTCGAGATGGTCTATCCCATCACGGTTTTTCCGTGATCGAAGTCCTCTCCAACTGCCACACCCAGTACGGCAGGCGCAACAAAATGGCCGATGCGATCCAGATGATTGACTGGATCGAATCGAGGGTGGTATCCAAGAAGAACGCGGAGAAGATGTCCCCAGAGGAACTGGAGGGGAAAATCATCACCGGCGAGATGTACCTTAACACCGAACGCCCGGAATATACGGACGAATACGCCAAGCTAATCGAACGTGTTCAGAGCAAAAAGGCTGGTTAAACATAGGTGTCCAGATGAGCAATCGCTATGAAGCCCGTTTCGCTGCCGTGGGGGGGCAGGGAGTTCTATTGGCCGGGGATATCCTCGGGCTGGCCGCTCAGAAATACGAAGGTCGATATTCCATTCAGAGTCCCACCTACACGGCTCAGGTGCGGGGCGGTCCGACCAAGATCGACGTCATCATCGACGACGAGCCGGTGATGTACCCCAAAACCACGGCTATTAACTTCTTCCTGTCTCTTGCGCAGGGATCCTACAACGCCTTTCTCTACGATCTGCGGGACGATGCCATCGTGGTCATCGATCCGATTCTGGTCAAGGAATGGAATCCGAAGTACACGACGTACAAGGTTCCGGTAATCGAGTTGACCAAAGCTCAGATCGGCAAGATGGTCATGTCGTCCGTGCTCTCGCTGGGGATCATGATCGAACTGACTCAGGTCGTCAGCAAAGAGGCTATCGAGAAAGCTCTCCTAGAGAAGGCTCCCAAGGGGACTGAGGAACTGAACATGAAGGCGATCCGTCTCGGTTACGCCGAGGCGCAGAAACTCCTGTCGGAAGAGAAGGCGAAGGCATAACTATTCAGTGATTCGCACAGTGCCGTGGCGACCTCCCTGTGGGCAGAGGCCGCCTCTTGGAGTTGCTGTAAGAAAGACCGGAATAGAATCCATGGAGAAAACCCTACTTATTATCAAGCCCGATGCGGTTGAAGCGAACCACATCGGCGATATCCTGAAAATCGTTGTGGATGCCGGTTTCCAGATCCAGGCGATGCGCATGACGCGCCTGACCCGGGATCAGGCTGCCCGGTTTTACGCCATCCATGAAGGCAAACCTTTCTTCGATTCGCTGCTGGACTACATGATGTCCGGGAAGATCGTTCCTGTTGCCCTGGAGCGCGAGAACGCCGTGACGAAACTGCGTGAAGTGTTAGGGGCGACGAATCCCGCGGAGGCCGCGGCCGGGACGATTCGGGCGCTTTACGGCAGTTCCATCGAACGCAACGCCTCCCACGGGTCGGATTCGGTCGAAAACGGCCGGATTGAGACCAGTTTCTTTTTCGGCACTATAGACTATTAGGTCTTCACGCCAGGGATTTCGTTTAGTCAAGGAGGGCTGATCGATGCCCGAAGATGAGGATATTAAATCGGTTCTCGGTGATAAATTCAAGATAGAAGATCAACTCACCGATGGCGATGACGCTGCGGATATCTTGCGCATCGCCGTCATCGGAGCCGGCACGATGGGACAGGGCATCGCCCAGGTAGCATCCCAGGCCGGCATCGTCGTTCTGATCATTGAAAAAGACGAAACTTCGCTCAAAGAGTCGCTGGCCGATATCGAAGATCACCTGGATTACGAGATCAGCCGCTGGTCGAAGACCGAATCGGACAAGCGGGCAATCCTGTCGCGCATTCAGGGCAGTACCGAACCTGCTGACGCGTCTGAAGAGCCGATCCTCATCGACGCGTTGCCGGATAATCTGGCTGTGAAGAAAGAGGTGTTCAGCCGGATGGACAAAATCTGCCAGCCCGACACTATCTTCATCACGAACACCTCAACCCTGTCGATCACGGAAATTGCGGCGGCGACAGAACGCCAGGAGCAGGTCATCGGCATGCACTTCCTCTATCCTGTGCCCAAAACCCCCGTAGTGGAGGTGGTGCGGGGGCTCAAGACGTCGGACCGGACTTTCGAGCGCATCGACCGCTTTGCCAAGCAGTTGAAAAAGACGCCTGTCGAGGTGTATGAATATCCGGGTTATGTCACCACCCGCATCATCCTGCCAATGATCAACGAGGCCATGTACGTGCTCATGGAAGGCGTGGCCACGGCGGAGGGAATCGACACGGCGTTGAAGCTGGGCTACCACATGGAGCACGGCCCCTTGGCTCTGGCCGATCAGATGGGGCTGGACGAGGTCATGATCTGGATGGAATCCCTTTTCCGGGAACTCGGTGATTTGAAATACCGGCCCTGTCCGCTGCTGCGCAAGATGGTGCGCGCCGGACACCTGGGGAAAAAGACCCGGCACGGGTTCTTCCACTACGACGAGCATGGGCGAATCATCCGCGAGGGAGTGGCGGAGTGAACATCCTGATTTTAAATTGCGGCTCTTCTTCTATTAAATACCAATTCATCGAGACACAGACTCGTATCATACAGGCGAAGGGCTCGGTGGAAAGGATCGGCATGAAGGGCGCGATCCTCAGGCACGAGCGCCACGACGGGAACAGCGTCAAGATCACCGGCGAGATCGTCGACCACCAGGCCGGCGTGGAATACATCTTGAGCATCCTGCTGTCGCCGAACCACGGCGTCATCGAAGACCGGTCCGAGATCGAAGCCGTCGGCCACCGGGTGGTCCACGGCGGTGAACGGTTCACGGAGTCGGTACTGATCGACGAGGAGGTCGTACAGGGGATCGAGGACTGCATCGATCTGGCACCGCTGCATAATCCGCCTAACCTGAAAGGGATCAAGGCCTGCCGGCGGCTCTTACCAGGCGTGCCAATGGTGGGGGTATTCGATACGGCTTTTCATCACACTCTGCCGGATTACGCCTATTTATACGGGCTTCCTTACGTACTCTATAAACGTCACGGCGTGAGGCGTTATGGGTTTCACGGTTCCTCGCATCTCTATGTGAGCCAACGTGTCGCCGTGTTGCTGGGAAAAACCATCGATCAGTTGCGCATTGTTACCTGCCATCTGGGAAACGGTGCCTCCATGGCCGCCGTTAAGTACGGAGAGTCCGTGGATACGACCATGGGATTCACTCCCGTGGAAGGACTGTTGATGGGGACGCGCTGCGGTGACATCGATCCTGCCGCAGTGCTCCACGTGATGGGCACCGAAGAGCTTTCGCTGGGCGATGCCAACGCCATGCTGAACAAACACAGTGGTTTGTACGGCATCAGCGGGATTTCGAGCGACATGCGGGAGATCATCGAAGAGGTGGAAGCGGGGAACCGGCGGGCCAAACAGGCGTTTGACATCTACTGCTACCGCATCAAGAAATACATCGGCGCCTACGCGGCGGCGATGGGCGGCCTGGATGCCGTGCTTTTCACGGGTGGAATCGGGGAGAATTCCCCGCTGGTCCGCAGTCAATGCCTGACCGGCCTGGAGTTCTTAGGCATCGAACTGGATGCCGGACTGAATGCCCGAGAGAGCAGTTCCGAGCGCGCTTTACATACCGAAAACTCGAAAGTGGCTATCACAGTAATTCCGACCAATGAAGAGTTGGTCATTGCGATGGATACGGAGCGGATCATCGAAGGCACGGCAAAGAAATCCGCAAACTGACTGTTAGAACAGGGTACCATACATAAACCATAAACACGAATCCCATTGAACGAGATCATTACCAAAAGAATCTTAGCCGATGACGTCAAGGAACTTGAAGTCAAGGCGCCTCGCATCGCTCAAGCGAGAAAAGCGGGGCAGTTCGTCATCGTTAGAGCCAACGATACCGGTGAGCGCATCCCTCTGACCATCGCCGACGCGGACCCCGACACGGGAACCATCACCCTGATCTTCCAGGAAGTTGGAAAATCGACCATGCTCCTGGGCAGTCTCGAGCAGGGAGATACCATTCTGGACGTGGTGGGTCCGCTGGGAAAACCGACCCATATCGAGAACTTCGGGACGGTGGTCTGCATGGGGGGCGGTATCGGGGTAGCGCCCATGCACCCCATCGCTCGTGCCATGAAGGAGGGGGGCAACAAGGTCATCGCCATCATCGGCGCTCGCACCAAAGAATTGCTGATCATGGAAGACCGCATGCAGACGGCTTCCACGGAACTGCTCATCTCCACGGACGACGGCTCCTTCGGGGTGCACGGCTTCGTCACCGACATCCTGCAATCCCTTATCGACAAGGGGGAGAAGATCGATCTGGTCGTGGCGATCGGTCCGGTTCCCATGATGGGGGCGTCATGCAAATTAACCAAAAAATACGATCTCCCCACCGTCGTAAGTTTGAATCCGATCATGGTCGATGGGACGGGCATGTGCGGCGCCTGCCGGGTAACGGTGGGCGGGAAGACCCGCTTTGTCTGTGTGGACGGCCCGGAGTTCGACGGTCACCAGGTGGACTTTACCGAATTAGTCAAGAGGCAGCGCGCTTACCTGCCGCAGGAACGCGTATCCCGGGAGGCGTTCGTGCACCAGGGAAAGTGCTGTACGGATAAATAGGACCAATTCTACGAA
>JALGZU010000230.1 GCA_025774735.1 candidate division LCP-89 bacterium
TCCAGCATCTTTTTTCCTGTATCCATAGATTCCTCGAATGTATGTTAAGGTGATCCCTCGGTATAGGTTATGTACGTTGGGGTTGAATTAATTTTTCTTCACTGCGCAGCGTCACAGCTCTCCTCTCCCCTGCAACGCCCGCGAAAGCGTTGCCTCGTCGGCGAACTCCAGTTCGGAACCGACTGGCAGGCCCCGGGCGATGCGCGTTACCCTGGCTCCGGTGCCCTTCAGCCGCTGCGCCAGCAGCATGGCCGTCGTTTCACCTTCAGTCGTCGGGTTGGTAGCGACGATGACCTCGCCGATGTGATCCCGTTTGATGCGGGCGATCAGGTGGTCGATGTGCAGGTCGGCTTCGTTCTGGTGATCCAGCGGGGAGAGGACCCCCCCCAGCACGTGGTAGAGACCGGTGTACGCTCCCGATTTTTCGATCGGCAGGATGTCCGACGCCTGTTCGACCACGCAGACCGTCTGCCGGTCGCGCTTCGGGTCGGAACAGATGGGGCACTGCTTACCTTCGGCAATGTTGAAGCAGGTCCGGCAGATGGTGAGCCGGTTTTTCACGGCCATCAGGGCATCCGCCAGCTTGCGAGCTTGCTCCGGCGGCTTGCGCAGCACATGGAGCGCCATCCGCTGGGCTGATTTCTTGCCCACGCCCGGCAGCCGAGCGAACTCATCGATGAGGTCCTGTAACGATGGGGGAATCGACGACATTTACATGCCCGGCAGTTTGAATCCCGGTGGCAGGCCGCCCATCAGTCCGCTGGTCAGGGAGGACATCTTCTCGTCGGCGACTGCCCGGGCATTCTGCAGCGCCTGATTGACCGCGGCGACGATCAAATCTTCCAGCATCTCGGCATCGTCCGGATCGATAACGTCCGGATCGATCTTGATTTCCAGGATCTCCTGCTTGCCGGAAGCCCGGACCGTGACCACACCCCCTCCCGCCGTCCCTTCAACTTCCAGTTGTTCCAGTTCGGCCTGAGCTCTGGCCATATCTTCCTGTAGTTTCTGCGCCTGTTTCATGAGACCGCCCATGCCAGGTGGTTTCATAGTAGTCCTCTTAAGTTAACGTCGTTATATTCGTAGGTTCAGGCGATACGCTTGGCGCCCAGACAGCGGATGAGTTCCGTCTCCAGGGGATCTTCGGCCTGCGCCGCCTGCGTCATCTCGTCAATCTCCGACGGCGACAGCCGTTCGAACCGGAAGCGCAGCGGCTGATCGAAAATCGCCTGAGTGCCGCTGTCCAGACTGCCGGTCGCCGCCACTTTCTGGAGGCGGTCGAGCTGGCGGTCGTGCAGGTCCTTGCCGAACCCGACCACCAGGGTGCTGTCTTCGAGCTTGCGCGGGTAGCCGAGCTTTATCTGGCATGCCAGCGGTATCTTGCCAACACAAATCCGGTCGATGAGATTGGACCAGTTCGAACGGATGGCACCGATGTCAACCGGAGTGGCGTTTGAAGGTGAGGCATCCACGGGCGGCTGACCCTTTCCACTCTCGACCTTAGGTGCTGCGGCCGGAGGGTCCTTCTTTGGATTGCCCTGCGGCGTTGGCGGCGCCTGGGGCGGTTTCCCGGCCGGTTTCGGTGGTGACGGATTGCCGCGCAATTCATCCAGCAGTTCTTCGATCTGTGCGGTCCGTTCGAGTGACGCCAGTCTGAGCAGGGTCAACTCGAGCTTCAATCTCGGCTGCGGATGCCTCCGGATCTCGGTCATGGCATCCTGCAGAATTGCCAATATGCGCAGCAGATCGTTGGTTTCAAACTTCGCCGCTTCAGTTTGATAGCGCTGCCGGGCTTCTTCAGGAGCTTCGATGTAGTCGACAGCCTTCGGGTCGGCGGCCTTCATGAAATTCAAAAAGTGATCGCTCATGCCGCGTAGCACTTCTCCGGGATTCAAGCCCCTGGCGTCTACGTCCTCCACGATGGGGAAGACTTCACCAACCTGGTTTTCAACGATCAGATCCGACATCCTGAAGTAGAGGTCTTCGGGGACGATCCCCAGGGCCGTCCTGACTTCTTCTGCCGTGATGCCCTCCGGAGCGAAGGTTGCCATCTGATCGAGCAGGCTTTGAGCGTCCCGCATGGCTCCATCCGCCCGCCTGGCTAAAAGAGCCAGCGCGCCGTCGTCGGTCTTGATATTTTCCTGCTCGCAGATATACCGCAGCTGCTTGGCGATCTCTCCTGTGGAAAGTCGTCTGAAGTCGAACCGCTGGCAGCGGGACAGGATGGTCGGCGGCACCCGGTTGATCTCCGTCGTGGCGAAGATGAACAGGGCGTGTTCCGGCGGCTCTTCCAGCGTCTTCAGAAGTGCATTGAACGCCTCGATGGTGAGCATGTGCACTTCGTCGATGATGTAGATCTTCTTTCTGCAGGCAGCCGGGTTGAAATGGATGTTGTCCCGAAGGTTGCGGATCTCGCCTACCCCCCGGTTCGAGGCGCCGTCGATCTCCAGCACGTCGAGGCTGCGGCCTTCCGAAATCTCGGTGCACGGGGTGCATTCGCCGCAGGGATCAGGAGTAGGACCCTGGACGCAGTTGACCGCTTTGGCCAGGAGGCGCGCCGTAGTGGTCTTCCCGATACCGCGCGGTCCGGAGAAGATATAGGCGTGAGCCGTCCGTCCGGCGCGGAGGGCGTTCTGCAGGGTCTTGCAGACACCGTCCTGGCCGACCACTTCAGCGAACGACTGCGGTCGCCATTTTCTCGCCGTGACCAGAAAGGACATCGACTGGTAATCCTCTAAAGACGATTCAAGTTTAAAGGCTGTGCCCCACCATCGAACTTTCGTAATCGTTTCACCTGGAGATCGCCGATTCCAGCCAAGCTCTCCCACGGCACATGTGATGGTCGCTTACCGCTGCTCCCTCCCGGGCCTGACGGGGTTGGGCGATTTCCCATTGCGCGGGACTTGACCTTCAACATCACGTGTCTTCAGGATCCGGAAACAGAAAGACCTCAGGGTGGGTATTCGGCCCCGCTGGAGCGGATTTCGGGCTACAGGGCACCGCTAACTCCCCGCCTAGCACAGCCGTCTATATCCGGTAAGTCAGCCTGATCTTGAAGAGCAGATCCGTGGAGCTGAGCGGGATCGAACCGCCGACCTATACGTTGCGAACGTATCGCTCTCCCAGCTGAGCTACAGCCCCGTTCAGGTTGAATTGTAGCACTATAAAATAACATCCTCAAGGGGCAATGTCAACCCATTTGCCCTTGAAATCTTTCAGGGATAAAACCAGCGGAAACTTCCCTCTTTTCCGGCAGAATTTAACCCTTCAAAGCGGTAATTTATACCCGTAAAATTGCCCTGGAATCGCCCCAGGAACCTATGCCTTTCAGGTTCACCAAAACTCTCCAATTATTTCGTGGATATCTCGGTTGGATCATTTTGACGATTTCCGGCACCGGAATTGCAATGGATGGCATAAATGATAACGGCTTTCCAGGGGGAATCATGGCTGAAACACTGTTCGAGCGACGCGCTGCGGCGCAGGATCATTACCACCGGGGATTGGAACTGAAGAGGCAGGGATTTCTACTCGAAGCAGAGCAGGAATTCCGCAAGTCCATAGAGGCGGATCCGTGTTACTTCGATCCGGTTCTGGAGCTACTCGTCGAACAGGAAGAAGGGGGCTCCGAAGACCTCCGCACCGAGCATTTGCTGCGCCGTGCCGATCAGAAGTACAAGCTGGGCATAGCGTTGCTCAAGCACGGCCGGGGTGAGAAAGCCGTGCGCCACCTGCGAGCCGCTTGCGAGCTGGAGAAGGAGAATTCGAAGTACCACTGTGGCCTGGCGAAAGCCCTGATCGCCTGCGGCCTGGAGGGGGAAGCGATGGACGTCCTGCGGCGGGCGGCCAGATTTCTTGGGGGGTCCGATCCGGTTGAACACCGTGCTCTGGCCAACTTGATGTTGGGGAAACTGCATATAAAGGCGGATCACAAGCACCGGGCCCGGCGGCGGCTGTTGCTGGCATGTTCCCTGGGTATAGATAACGAAGAGATTGCGCGCTTGCTTAAAAAGCTGGGCATCGGATCGCTGCGCAGGGCGTTTCTGATATCGCGGATGAGGCGGCAGGAAGCGGGAGCAGGCGAGGACAGAAACGTTCGGAGGGAACCCGTTGAGTTGCTGCTCACGCACGATGGCGGCGAATAGTTTTTGAACATCTGATGGAGAAAGAAAGGCCGGATTGTGAAATCCGGCCTTTTGCTTTCCTCGGTGACGCTTCAGTTGGCAATTTCCAGCAGCAGCAGTTTGCGGTTCATCTGCTGGCTCTTGATTTTGGCGAGGGTTGTTTCCTCGGCGAAGTCGTCGCGGATATCGCGATAGAGGTCGCGTGCCTTATCGTAGTCTCCCGGCTCGACCCAAACCAGGTAGTCCATACTCTTCTCGGTGACCACGTTTTCCTTGGAACGGTTGACGAAGCCGTCAATGACGTCGGACAGTGCGAATTGGATGTTCTCGATTTCATCTTCGTCGAAGCTGCCGGTGATGTCCACCATAATTTTGTACTGTATGCCGCGCTGCAGATCGTCCTTCCAGTAGGCATTCACCCTCGCCAGTACCTTGTCGATGGCATCGTGAATGGCCTCTTCCACCACGACTTCATCCGGAGAAGGACGGTCGAAAGAGTACCCGGTCTCCGTCCCCAATAGCCGGGCGGTGGTGGTTTCGAAAGCCCGCACCGACACGGATGCCTTCCGGTTCTCCGTGGATCCCACCATACGCCGTTCGATATTCACCGCGTAGGTGATGTAGATATCCGAACCGATGGCCAGGGCGATTTTGTAAGACATATCCTCGCTGACACTTTCGACCAGGTGCATGGTTTCAGTGTAATTGTTCAGGAATTCCTGCTGTTCGGGGACGATAACCTCGTACCTCTGGGTGGTCAGATACGATTCGATGGTCCGGGCGGCGTGTTTGATCTCGCTGCGGTTCTCCATCGTCTCCATCGGATTGACGCCCCTGGGCACTTCGGGGAGGACCAGGATCTGGGGCAGGCCGATTTCCGCTACCAGATCGACCATCGCCATCAGTACTCCCTTCTCGATCAGCTCCTCTTTCA
>JALGZU010000231.1 GCA_025774735.1 candidate division LCP-89 bacterium
GGCAACGGCAACGGCCGGCCCGAACCGGGTGAATCGGTCAACCTCCGCTTGACTGTAGCCAATACTTCGGCATCCGTAAATGCTACGGGAGTCGAAATTGCTGTCACCTGCGACGATCCGGGCATCACTTTAACCTCGAGCATAAGCACGATAGGCAGCATCCCCGCGGGAGGATCGGCCAACAATTACGCCGACCTGATCAGCTTCGACGTCGATCCGGCTTTCGAACCGCATCTGGTCACCTTTGAACTAACCCTGACCGAAACGGGTATGGGAATCTCCTTCTTCGAAGAACTGACCCAGATGATCGGATTCCCGGACGTCATGCTCGTGGATGACGACGGCGGTAACGACTTCCAGACCTGGTACCAACAGGATTTGGAAACGATTGGCTACGCCTTCGAATCCTGGGACGTCAACGCTCAGGGTGAAATTCCCGTCGCCACTCTGCAGGGCTATCCCGCCGTGATCTGGTTCACTTCGGGTCAGGATAATCCACTAAGCTCGGGTGAACAGACCGCCATCGAAACCTATCTAAATGGCGGAGGTAACCTCTTCTTGACCGGTGAAGACATCGACGAACAGTTATCCGGAACGGCCTTCTACAGTGACATCCTGCACAGCTCTTCGCTCGGTTCACCGGGCTTCTTTCAGCTTTTCGGCGTCGATGGCGATCCCATCTCCGGCGGAACGGAGTTGATCCTCGTCGGAGCGGGTGGAGCCGGCAACAGTGTATCACCGGCTGAAATCGAACCGGTCGGTGATGCTGAAACCATCTACACCTACTCGACCACCACTAATCCCGGCGGCATCCGCTGGAACGACGCTAACAGTAAACTGGTTTACCTCTCCTTCAATTTCGAAGCTGCTTCCGGCATCAACACCACGCCCCGGGACAGCGTCCTGTTGAACACCTTCACCTGGTTCGATTTGAGTTCACCGCCTCCCCCGCCGCCTGTGACAATCACGCTCACACCATACGGGACGCCCATAACTATCCCGTCGATAGGCGGCAGTTTCGACTATAATATCGCCGTAACCAACAGCGATAATATCTCACACCTGGTTACAGTCTGGTGCGATGTGACGCTGCCTAACGGCACCATCTACGGTCCGACACTGGGCCCGGTTTCGATTACCTTGAATGCAGGCTTAACAGTAAATCGCGACCGCACCCAGAATATTCCGGGAGGAGCACCCTCGGGTGTGTACACTTACAACACCTACGCCGTTGCCGACGGAGACACAACCACGGATAACTTCCCCTTCACCAAGCTTTCGGCCGGCGACGGTGGCGGTTTTGTCTTCGAGTGGACGAACTCAGGTGAATCGTTCGATCAATGGCTTGCAGATGGAGCAGCAGAGGTTCTACCGGATAACGTCAAAATGTCGCATGCATACCCGAATCCCTTCAATCCGGCGACGACTATCAGCTTCGCGCTGCCATCTGAGGGCAGAGTAATGCTGACCGTCTACGACGTCAACGGACGTCACGTCTCTACGTTGGTGGACGGCTACCGCAACGCCGGCATCCACGAAGTCACCTTCGATGGATCGAGCCTCGCCTCTGGAATATACCTCTACCGCCTCGAAGCGGGACAGGCCACCGCCTCCGGCAAAATGGTCCTGCTGAAGTGACAAAGTCACTCTTTCCGCCAGGTGCTTCTCGACCTGGCACCGCAAGTTGAGATATCACTCCGATTGTATGGCGGGGGTTCTTCCCCCGCCTTTTTTTATGGTCATTACTCCGAAGAGGCCCTGCGGTGACACATCTGGCGGACAAAAGCTGCTGTCCGCCATTATTGTCATCAGGTTTCCGCACGATTGGGATTTTGGGGGACAAATTTGTCGCAGGAGGGGATGTTGGATATAATCGTCATAGTTCTGGGATTGATAAGAATGAAGAGGTTATAATCGGGATAGCAAAGGGAAATGGGAAGGATTTATATATATAATATACAACAATTGTTCGGAGGATGCAAGGGAAAAGTTGGGGAATTGGGGATGTCATTGCGAGGAATCCGCCAAACGGCGGATGACGAAGCAATCTCATCTTTTCCCGTAGGGGCGGAGTCTCCCCGCCCTTCTTTTCACCAAAAATTCCACCCGAAAAAATATATCCCTTGACAATCCTGCCAAAATTGCTTATATTAAATTATCCATGTCTCCGTGGAGGGCATTGTGAAGCCGCTTTTTACATCCATTCTGTTTCTCACCATCCTGAGTTTCAATCCCGTTTTGGCCGACATCATAACCGTCTCCGGCGACGTCTCCGGCACTTGGTCAGCGGATACGGTGCTGGTAGTGGGAGAAGTGCAAGTACCACAGGGGCAAGCTTTGGAAATAAGTCCAGGTGTTAAGGTATTATTTAACGGGTATTATCGTTTGAGGGTTCTAGAAAATGCCCAGTTGCATGCAAATGGTACAGTCTATGATTCGATCACATTTTCACCACTTCTACCTGATTCAAATTGGGGCGGTATACGGTTTGAAACCAATTTAACTCTCTCGGTCTTGGAGTACTGCCACATAACCCGCGGAGAATCGTTGGGGGAAGGTGATAGCTGTTTTGGTGGTGGGATCTTCTGTTGGTGGTCGAATCTTGAAGTTCTGAACTGTCTAATAGATAGTTGTTTAGCTTCCGTGGGAGGGGGAATATCTTGTGGTTATTCCAACGTTGATATACAGGACTGTATTATTCGAGGTAATTCTGCTATTGTCAGTGAGAATGGCCCTGGGTGGGGAGGTGGGATTTATGCAGACAACGCAGTCATTGAAATAAATCGCAGCACCATTATCGGGAATACTGCACACCTTGGAGGTGGTTTATGTTTTTGCCACTTCGGTTCACCGACCGTTACAAATTGTACAATCGCCGATAATGTGGTTCTTGGTGAATTAGCTATGGGGGCAGGGATTTACTGTTATTATTATTGTAGACCAATAATTGTTGGAAATAGAATATACAACAACCGAACACCTTTTGAGGGAGGAGGAATTTACCTTTCATTTGATTCAGATGGATTGATTAAAAGTAACATCCTTCTTCGAAATTATGCCTACAATGGAGGTGCTATAAGGTGCAATAATTCATCCCCAATAATACGTAAAAACATCATTGTCGAAAACTATGCCGAAAATATCGGGGGAGGATTGTATTACCAAAATGCTGCAGATCCTTTTACAGATACAAATATTATCAGCGAGAATTACTCTAGATATGGCGGTGGAATATATGGAATTAATCTTTATTCTCATTGTAAAATCATCAACAACGTTATTAGTTATAACTCAGCAACCTTTTATGGAGGTGGGATTAATATCAAAAATCAATGTCCAAATTCTCTTAAAGCGAATATGATTTTATATAATCATGCAAGTTATGGGGGTGGGATTTATTGTGATCACGTTTGGAGCCCTTCATTCATTAGCAACGTGATTGCGGAGAACACCGCTATTAGTTTCGGTGGAGGAATCTGTTTAAGCGACTATAATGAATTTTCTAATCCATGGATTCGGAACAACACTATTACTGCAAATTTCGCTCATATAAACGGTGGAGCTTTTGCTTGTCTCACTGATCACGCCAGTTCAACCCTATTACATACAATTTCTTGGGAAAACAATCCTCAGGAAGTCTATCTTGAAGGATCTGCCAATATCAGTGCAACCTATTCCGACGTCCAGGACACCCTCTGGCCGGGCCTCGGTAACATCTCTGACGATCCACTCTTCATTAATCCGGCTCTGAACGACTACCGCCTGCAGTGGGGTTCGCCCTGTATCGACACCGGCGATCCTGATCCGATGTACAACGATCCCGACGGGACGAGAGCCGACATGGGAGCTTTTTACTTCGACCAGAGCGTCCCCGTCCGCATCCTCCTATCCCCGCACGAGATTCCCTACCTGATTCCCGAAGAAGGCGGCACCATGGACTACACCATCCGGGGGGATAACATCGAGGATGTCTCGCAGGCCATCACCGTCTGGTGTGATGTTACACTTCCGGATAGTTCTGTGTATGGGCCGGTCTTAGGCCCAGTCACCCTCACTATCGAATCCGGCCAGACCGTCGAACGCATCCGCACCCAGACCGTTCCGGCTTCCGCTCCGATGGGAGTCTATCATTACAACGCCTACGCTGTCGTAGATCAGGATACCTCCAAGGACAGCTTCATGTTCGGCAAGCTGGGGACGGTGATAGGCGGCATTGACGGCTGGGGGAATGCAGGAGATCCGTTAATTACCATCGGCGGGGGAAGTACCCCCGCCCTACAGGCAACAGAATTCGCCTTGTTAGGGACCTATCCCAATCCCTTCAACCCGTCGACGACCATCTCCTTTGCCCTACCTGAGGCGGGTAAGGTTACATTGAGCGTTTATGACGTTACCGGACGACTGGTAACGACACTGGTTGATGGACACCGAAATGCCGGAGTGCATGAAGTGACCTTCGATGCCTCGCAATTAGCATCCGGTATTTACATCTACCGCCTCGAAGCGGGCCAGTTCACCGCCTCCGGCAAGATGGTCCTGATGAAATAATCCGAAAATCGATAACCAAATAAAACGTAGGGCGGGGATTCTTCCCCCGCCTTTTTATATGGTCATTGCGAGGAATCCGCCGTGCGACGGATGACGAAGCAATCTCATAATGTCATTCCTGCGGACGCAGGAATCCAGTGATGCCAGACGCGCATCGATACGTACACCTTTTTCCTCTTCCGCTATTTCTATAGGGGCAGGCCCCTCACAACGTGATCCCTTCGGGACGTGCCTGCCCATTCTGCTGTAGGGGCGGACCCACGTGTCCGCCCTATTTCCTCGCTAAAAATTCCCCTCGAAAAAACTTACCTCTTGACTTCGCCTCCTTTCTTATGTATATTAAATAGAGCAATTGAAAAGAGGCAGAATTCAGATAGATGAGGACACCATGAAAAAGGGTATTGCATTGTTCGTTCTTCTGTCCATCCTGACGGGAGTAGCCGCCGCGCAGACGGTCATCGCCACCTACGAAATCCACGACCACGCCAGCGG
>JALGZU010000010.1 GCA_025774735.1 candidate division LCP-89 bacterium
TAGATAGGTCGAGAATCGAAATATGAACCAATTGTCCAGGACTCCAGAAATTTCATGTTTTAAAGTCTCGAATGAATAGATCATTTCGAAATTGAGATGCGAATTGGGCGGGACATTTTTCAGCACTCCAGTAACCGTGAAGTCTCGGCCATCCACAGTCTTGAGGATTTTCCCCAGCGCCATTTCACTCCCGAACAGTTTCGATGCTGTCTCTTCAGAGAGAACGACGGTATGGGCATTTTGCAGGGCTGTTTTTGGATCGCCGGCCAGGAAAGGAAACGAAAATATTTCAAATAGGGAGTTATCGGCGCATCCGACAGGTTCAATTTTAAATTCTTTATCCCCATACTGAACTGACATGCTGCCCCGGTGCATATATCGGACGGTTTTAGCCACTTCCGGATATACCTCCTGAAGCGCCTCGGCCATGGGTGCGGAGACCACCGAGGCACTCATAAATCCACCAATATCCATTTCGGCACATAGACGGTAGATGCGATCGGCTTTCTCGTGAAACCTGTCGAAACTTAGTTCGTCAACCACCCAGAGTAAGATCAGGACGCAGCAGGCCATCCCGATGGTCAGGCTGGTGATGTTAATGAAGGAATTAACCTTGTGGCGCCTAAGGTTGCGCAGTGCGATTTTTAAATAATTCAAGAACATATTCACTTCCTTCGGTTACTCATATCTGAGCGACTTTACAGGATTTACTACGGCGGCTCTGAAGGCCTGATAACTGACCGTAAGGAAGGCGATAACCAATGCCAATACCGAAGCAGCCAAAAAGCTCCATACCCCCAGATCCATGCGATAGGCGAAATTCTGCAGCCAGCGATTCATAGCGTAGTAGGCCAGCGGTGCCGCAATTACGCTTGAAAGCAGGATCAGTATGGCATATTCCCGTGATAGTAAAGCAACAATGTTTGATATAGTGGCACCCAAGACTTTACGGATGCCGATCTCCTTGGTGCGCTGCTCTGTGGTGCAGGATGCCATACCGAAAAGTCCCAGACTGGCCAGGAAAAGGGCAACGAGAGTGAAAGCCCGGAACATGCTTTCCATCTTTCTTTCCGCCTTGTACTCCCGGTCGAACACCTCATTGAAGAAATGATATTCAAAAGGGTATTTCGGCGAAAATTCCTTAATTTTATCCCTGATAAAAGCGACGGTTTCCGGGATGCTGCCGCCACCAAGCTTGACGGACAGGTAATAACTGTCCTGTTCGGGATCCAGGTAGAAATAGAGTGGTTCGATCTTTTCATGCAGTGAATGCATGTGGAAATCCCGCATTACACCGACGATCAGAGCGGTGTCTTTACTGGTGTGAGCCCATTTAATGAATTCTCTGCCTACGGGTTGCTCCCATCCCAGCATCTCGATGGCGGCTTCATTCAGGAGAAACGCTCCATTCGCATCGGACGGGTATTCTCTGGAAAAGTTACGACCTTCCACAATGTCGATACCATACAGATCGACAAAATCATAATCGACCATTGCGATATAGATATGAAGATCGAGGTCTTCAGGTTTGCCGGGCCACGTGGCCCTCCCCATCCATTCGATTCTATTGGGCAAGCTGCTCGATGTGGAGACCGCGAGGATGTTGGGATTTCTCCGCAATTCCGTTTTAATGGCATCAAACTGGACACGAGCGTCACGATCCAGAACCTCCATTATCAGAATCTGATCCTTATCATAGCCCGCGTCTTTATTCCTGATATAGCTCAATTGACTATGAATAACCAGGGTGCTCACGATCAGGATGATGGAGATGGTAAACTGGAACACGACCAGTGAGTTTCTGATATAGTTACGGCTTTTTCCTGTATGATCTCTACCATACAACGCCGATACCGGTCTCCTGGCTGAAATAGACAGTGCAGGATAGATCCCTCCACAGAGACCGGTAAAGAGTACCAGTGTAAACAATCCGGCCATCAGCTTAAAATTCTCTATGGCTCCAAAACTGAGATCCCGCTCCACAAAAGCGCTGAACGAGGGAACAATCATTTCAACCAGGGCGATAGCCAGCAGGAGGGCCAGAAAGGCACAAAGGATCGATTCGCCCAGGAACTGTCTGACCAGTTGGCTCCGCCGGGCGCCTGCGACTTTTCGTATTCCGACCTCTCGGATTCGTCTGATGAAGCGAGCGTTGGCGAGGTTGGTATAATTGATGCAGGCAATGACCAGGCTTAAGAAAGCGATGGTTGAAAACAGATAAACCATCTTTATATTGCCGTTGAGCGACAGGTCGATGCTCATATCAGAATAAAGATGGATCTTCAACAACGGCTGGAGGAAGAATTTATCCTCTTTAGTATGTTCACTGTTGCTGTACTTTTCTATAAAATTGGGAAATTTGCTTTCAAGCTCCTGCGGATCAGCGCCCTCTTTTAGCAGCAGATAGGTGTAATAACTGCTTATTCCCCAATTCGTCAGAGGCCTTCCGACTAAGAGACCATAGGTTTTGAAAGGCATCATGAAGTCGATGGTGAAATGCGAATTACGCGGCATGTCTCGCATCACGCCAGTGACAGTGAATTCCCGGTCATCTTTGTACTTTATAATCTTGCCGATGGGATTTTCATGACCAAAATATTTTGCCGCGATCTGTTCAGACAGAATTACCGAATAGGGATCCGTCAACGCAGTTTCCGGATTCCCCTGGAGTAAGGGCAGAGTGAAAATATCGAAGACTTCCGGGTCCGCGAAAAAGATGTTTTCTTCCAGATAGCTCTTTTCCCCGCAGGTAATCAGGACGTCATCGTAATCGTTAAATCTAACTGCTGATAGAACCTCAGGAAACTCCTGCATCAGCGCAGGGGCCATGGGTGCCATGGTGATCGGCGCCTGGTTTTCGCCGTGAATATGATAAGGGAATTCCTGACACACCCGGTAGATATGCTTGCCATTCTCATGATACCTGTCGAAACTTAATTCGTCCTGAACCCAGAGAAGGATCAGAATGCAGCAGGCCATCCCCACCGCCAGCCCGGCGATGTTGATAAAGGAGTAACCCTTATGGCGCAGGATATTGCGATAGGCGATTTTAAGGAAGTTTTTCCACATAAGTCTTCTCCACGTCACTCGTACCGAAGCGATTTTACTGGATCGGCTAGTGCAGCTTTGACAGCCTGGAAACTCACGGTTAGAAGGGCTATGATGAGCGCCAACAGTCCCGCCAGGATGAACGTTTCGACTCCAATCTTTATTCGATAGGGATAGTTTTTCAGCCAACCGTTCATTATTAACCATGCAATAGGCCAGGCAATTACATTGGCGAAGATCACCAGTAACAGAAAATCTTTAGAGAGCAAATGTACAATTCGCACTACAGTGGCCCCGAGGACCTTGCGAATGCCGATCTCTTTCGTGCGTTGCTCAGCTGCAAACGCAGCCAGTCCGAAAAGACCCAGACAGGAGAGGAAGATAGCCAAGAAGGTAAAGTACTTGACAATCGTACCGATGCGCTCTTCTGTCCGGTACAACTCGTTTAAAGCTTCATCGAGGAAGCTATAATTGAATGGACGCCCCGGATTGAAAGCCTCCCACTGTTCCTCGAGATATTCGATGCTGGTGGGGATGTTTTCAGAACTGATTCTGACACAGACGGTCTGGCTAAATGAAGGCGCCAAGAAAATAACCAGAGGTTCTATTTTTGCGTGTAACGACCTGAGATGATAATCCCTTACAACTCCGATAATGGAACCAGTATATTCACCGATGGAAAGCTGTTTTCCCACGGCGGCATCAAAACCCATCATCGCCGCCGCAGTTTCATTGACGACCCAGGCGGCCGTATCCGTCATGAATTCCTTCAAGAAACCTCTTCCCTCAGCCATTTCCATCTTGAAGGTTTCAAAGAAGTCATAATCGACTCCTGTGGCAGCCAAGAGTAATTCTTCTTCGGGATTCTTGCCTTCCCATTGCCACCGACTGTTTGTGAACATTCTTCCGTTCGTCAAGAGGTTGGTCACAGCTGTAGCATTGATAATCCGCGGATTTTTCAGTATTTCGGTTCTAAAAGCTTCGAATTGATCACCCAGCCGATCTTTACTGAAGTAGATAATATTTTCCTTATCATAACCCAAGGATCGGTTACGCATATAGTTCAATTGATGATAAATAATCAACGAACCACTGATGAGGAGAATCGACAAAGCAAATTGTACTATCACAAGAACCTTGCGAAGATATGAGCCTTTCGAGCCCGATTGAAAAACGCTTTTTAGTGTTTTGGCGGGTTGGAAAGACGACAGAAAGAAGGCCGGATATCCACCTGCCAGGATACCGGTTAAAAGAGCGATCCCAATTAGACCCCAAAGTATGTTGTTTTGTCCTAAGAACGCTAAGTGTAACTCCTTGCCGGAGAGGGTATTGAAGGAAGGCAGGGCCAGCTCGATAATCAGGATTGCCAGCAGCAGGGAGACGAAGGTCAGGAGGATAGATTCTGTCAGAAATTGACCGCCCAAACTGGACTTCGTGGCGCCGACAACCTTCCTCAAGCCGACTTCTCGGGCTCGGTTGACTGATCTCGCTGTTGTGAGGTTCATGAAGTTGAAGCAGGCAATTGCCAATACTGACAGCGCGATGATTGAAAAAATATAGACATACTTGATATCGCTGCTTATGGTGCGTTCGAATTCATAGTGCGAATATAGATGTATATCGGTCAGGGGCTGGAGGTTTAATCTGGCGTCTTCTTCAAGCGTGGGTTTATCATACAAAAATCCCGATATCTTTTCGATGACATCTTGATAAGAGACTGTCTCCCCAAGCAACACATAGGTGGTGAAGGTGCTGTTGCCCCATTGATCTACTGTCACACCCCGTTCCTTGGCATAGGACATGGGCAGCAGATAATCGAAACGCATATGAGAATTACCGGGGATATTTTCAAAAACGCCGGAAACAAAGAAGTCATGTTCCTCACCAACCGTAAGAGTCTTACCTATCGGATTTTCATCCCCGAAATATTTCGAAGCGAGTTCTTCTGAAAGGAGAATGGAGCGCGTATCTGTTAGGACCTTTTGAGGATTGCCACTGACGAGCGGAAACGTGAAAATCCGGAAGAAAGTGGAATCGGCATACAACCCGCGCTCCTGAAATTCCACATCTCCAACCCGCAGTGTGAGGTTCGAACGATAGCTTCGGGTCATGTCATCAATCTCAGCAAAATCATCCTTGAGAGCCGGCCCCAGGGGACCTTGAGTAATGGCCCAACTGGTGGAATGATCTGCGAAGTTGATGTCCTGCACTACTCGGTAGATTCTATCACCGTTAGCATGAAATCGGTCGAAACTCAATTCGTCCTGAACCCAGAGAAGGATCAGAATGCAGCAGGCCATCCCCACCGCCATTCCGGCGATGTTGATAAAGGAGTAACCCTTATAGCGCAGGACATTGCGATAGGCGATTTTAAGGAAGTTTTTCCACATAAGTCTTCTCCACGTTATTCGTATCGAAGCGACTTCACCGGATCCGCCGTGGCGGCTCTGATGGCTTGGGAACTAACTATTGCCAGTGCCATGATTAGAATACCTAATCCCGCCCCCAAGAATATCCAGAGGCTTAGATGCGTACGATAAGCGAAACCCTGCAACCAACTACTCATGAAGTAGTAAGCGACAGGTCCCGCAATAAAACTCGCAACTATGATGATGAACACAAATTCTTTTGAGATCAGGCCGATGATATTCGTGATAGTCGCGCCCAGGACTTTGCGAATGCCGATTTCCTTGGTGCGCTGCTCGGCGGCGAAAGCCGCTAAACCAACGAGTCCGAGCCCGGAGACGAATATGGCCAGGACGGTGAAATATCTGAACAGTTGTCCCATGCGTCGTTCATCCCGGTAAAGTCGGTCATATTTCTCATCGACAAAAGTGAACTCAAATGGACAACTCGGATTCAACCGCTTATAGACGTCCTCGATATACGCCATGGTCCTTTGGATGTCTTCGCCGGCTACCCTGACAAAGACGTGATTATAGAAAGGCGGAAACAGTAACATCATCATTGGTTCGACTTCCCAATGCAGAGGCTTGAAGTGGAAATTTTCCGTTACTCCGATGATCGTCAGATCGTTGTCTGCGATGGAAAACCTCTTTCCGATGGGAGAATCCATTCCCATGGCATTGATGGCTGCCTGGTTCAATACCACCGCCAGCGATGAATCTGAAGGAAACTCCTGCGAATAAAATCTGCCCTCGGCCATCTCTAAATTGAACGTTTTGTCATAGTCGAAATCCATGGCGGTAAAACCGATAAGAACGTTCTGGTCGGGATCTTTTCCTTCCCAATCTGAACCGCCCGTGTTGCTGCTTATGTAATGCGGCCAGTGCGACGCTGCCGTAACGCTCAAAACTTTGGGGAGCTTCAATAATTCGGCCTTTACCGAGGCATATTTGCCATCTTTTAATCCTTCGATGGGCAGGCGAAGGACATTTTCCCGGTTTATCCCTAGTTTCTTGTTCTGCATAAAGGTAATCTGCTTATAGATGACTGTCGTGCAGATGATCAGAATGATGGACAGCGTAAACTGAACGATCACTAAAGTTCTGCGGATATTCCTGCCGCCGCCTTTCGATTTCGTGATCCCCCTTATGGTTCGCACCGGTTTAAACGCCGACAGAAATAAGGCCGGATAACTACCTGCCAGCACACCGGTTGCCAGAGTAATGATTACCAGTGTAACGAGATTGCTGAAATCCCGGATCAGGTTAAGAGCCAGTTCTTTACCCGCCAGCTCATTGAACACGGGGGAAAGAAGCTCTACCAGGATTATGGCGATTAACAGAGCCAGAATCGCCAGAAAGACCGATTCCCCGAAGAACTGTATCATCAGTTGTTTCCGCCCTGCACCGACGACTTTTCGCAACCCAACCTCTTTTGCCCTGTGTTCGGAACGCGCCGTCGCCAGGTTCATAAAGTTGATGCAGGCAATAAGTAAAATTATGACGGCTATGAGCGAAAATATCCTAACATATACGATGTCTCCACCGGAACCTCTCAAGGAATACAGGTGCATTTTTAACAGGGGATGGAGGAACAATACGACATTCGTATCGCGATGCTGCTGGACAACTTCTTCTATCTTTTTGGAGAATTCATGATAATTCACTCCCTTTTGCAGCTGGATGATGTTATCGTAATTGTTTCTGCCCCATAATTCCGGGCTTTCCCCTAAATCTACAACAAATTCGAAGGGAGTGAAGAAATCCGCCATTATCGATGAGTTATCCGGGATGTCTGCCATCACCCCCGTTACTTTAAAATCAAACTGATTCCCTATAAGCAGCATTTTTCCAATGGGATCTTCATCAGCAAAATACTTCCGCGCCATCTCTTCGCTGATCACGATGGAATACGGTTGTGTCAAAGCGGTCCGAGCATCGCCCTTGACGAAAGGAAAGGTAAACATTTCGAATATGGAGTTGTCCGTCGAGCGGACGATCTCGTGGTACCTGTTCTC
This sequence comes from candidate division LCP-89 bacterium, assembly GCA_025774735.1. Next base: position 7,472 of record JALGZU010000010.1, read on the forward strand.
ACCGTATGCCACAGATATCGGCTCACTGAACGAGGTGTACCGAGCCGCGTTGACGACTTCCGGAAATTCCTCGATTAGTGCAGGAGCGAGAGGACCGGGCGTACAGGTGGTAATGACATGACGGCCATCAGGGTAAGCGTGATCTTGAGCGACATAATAGAGGTTTGCCGCGTTTTCGTTGAAGCGATCGTAGTTCAGCTCATCCTGAACCCAGAGAAGGATCAGGATGCAGGCGGTCATTCCCACCGCCAGACCGGCTATATTGATAAAGGAGTAACCCTTATGTCGGGCGAGATTCCTGATTGCAATCTTCAGATAATTCCTAATCATTTAGCTACTCCCAGTTATTCATAACGCAAGGACTTCACCGGATCGGCCACGGCGGCCCGGTAGGCCTGAAAACTGGACGTGCCGATGGCGAGAAGTACGGCAATGCAGCCGGCGAAGAGAAACGTCTCGACTCCTATGCTCACCCTAAAGGGAAATTCCTGCAGGAAGCTCCTCATCAGCAGGTATCCGAGCGGCCAGGCGATGACGTTGGCGATAGCGATGAGAATCATGAACTCTTTGGATAGCAACCGAATGATTCCGGTTACGCTGCTTCCCAGCACTTTGCGGATACCGATCTCACGGGTCTTCTGCTCGGCTGTGTACGCGACCAGGCCGAAGATACCCAGACAGGCGATGATAATACTCAAGATCGCCAGACCGAGGAACATGCCCCCCTGAGAGCGCATCTCGGCGTAATTTGCGTCGATCTCTTCATCGAGAAAAGTGTACCTGTAATCGATGTTCGGGAGCGTGGCTCTCCAGGTCTTTTCGATGGCGGCGATGGATCCGGGGATATCGTCCGGGGGCAATTGGATGACGAGGGTATTGCACTTTTGCTGGTCGAGCATGATGACCGTAACGTCTTTGTAAGCCCAATTCAGGGGTGAGCCGTGAAAATCGTCCACCACACCGACGACTTCGTAGAATCCATCCTTCCGGTATAGTTTGTAGCCGATAGGATTATCGATTTCCAGATGCTGCACCGCTTTTTCTGTCAATATGATGGGGTGGGTGTCGCCATCGCTCAGCTCACTCGAGAATCCCCGCCCCTGGGTGATCTGCAAGCCGAAGGTGGAGAGAAAATCGTAATCCGCCCGGAACAATTTCCCCACGATCTGATCTTCGTCACGGCACCTTTCATCCGTGTAGAAGCCGTGAAAGGTATATGACTTTCGCCCCGGGGGATTGTTGGTCATGGTGGCGCTGAGGACATTATGATTGCGCAGGATTTCATTTTTCATCAGTTGACAGTTCTCGTTGGCATCTTGGCCGTCGAAATCCAGGATCAGCATGTTCTCTCGGTCAAATCCGAGCTTCATGCTGGTGATGTAATTCATCTGCCGGTAGATCGTGGTGGTACAGATGATAAAGAAGATTGCCAGCCCGAACTGGAAGACGACCAGAACCTTTCGAAGTTTTGATTTTGAAGAACTGATCCTGAATTTGCTCTGTAGAATCTGGATGGGCTGGTGCCGGGCCAGATAGAGAGCCGGGTAGAATCCGGCGAGGATGCCGACGACCACGATCAACGCCGCGATCGACAGCATCATAAGAGGACTGGCGAAAAAATTGACGGAGGCTTCCCGGCCGTAGAAGGTGTCGAAGGAGGGTTTGACCAGTTCGTAGAACACGATGCCTATGCCCATGGAAATCAAGGTGATGAGCATGGATTCACCCAGGAACTGAGGAACCAGATGAGATTTGAACGCCCCGAACACTTTGCGCACCCCGACCTCCTTCACCCTTTCGGCAGATTTGGCCGTGGAGAGATTGATGAAGTTGGCGATCGCCTGAATGAGTATGAATAGAGCGACCAGGCCTATGCCGATGATCATTGAGACTTCTCCCATAGGACTGAGTTGTCTCTGGTAGCGGGAGCCTAAAGAGCCAAAATATATTTTACGTAAAGGCTGAAGACGAAATTCGTATTCTTCAGCTGCTTCCGGGCTCAGATGACTTTTCAAAATCGATGGAATTTTCGATTCCACCACCCCCGGATCTACCCCCTCCCGCAACAGTAGGTAGATGTAGTCCGTCCCGAATCGGTCCCAGGAGCATGGATTCTGACCGATTCGCTCAAGCGTCGCATAAGATACCATCGCGTCGCAGTAGATCTGCGTGTTCTGCGGGAAATCCTTGATAATTCCGGTAACCTGACATTCATACTGGTCGTTTATCTTGATCACTCGACCCACCGGATTCTGGTTTTTAAAAAACTCTTTGGCGACTTTTTCGGTCAGCAGAACCGAGTAGGGCTGTTCGAGAGCTGTTGCCGGATCGCCCTGGAGGAGATCGACCGTGAACAGGTCGAAGAATCTGGAATCCGTGTAGAAAATATCTCTCCCGTGAACGTAGGCCTGATTGGGACGTTCGTTGACGACTTTCTGTCGTTTGTTATCGATTTCGATGTTATTGAACCTCTCCACGCGAAACATCGCGGCGGTTTCCACTTCCAGCAATTCCTCGACCATCGCCGGACCCAGCGGCGCCATAACGCGAGCCATGTGGGTCTCTTCGTTCTCGTGGTAATAGCTGCCGTTGACGCGATAAATTCGGTCTCGGTTCTCCTGGAAATTCTCGAAGCTCAGCTCGTAGCTGATGTGCCCCAGAATCAACGAACATAGCGCCAGACCAAATGCCAGACCGAAGACGTTGATCAGGGTGAAGAGTTTATGTTTGTACAGGTTCCTGAAGGCGGTTATTAAGTAGTTCTTCAGCATTATTGACCTACCCTGTTGTCTGCAGAGTTAAGATGGAATTTTATTTGTCGGTAGTCATTGCAGCAGTTTCTCGTACCGTCCTTTTCCTGAACATGATCGGAATCTGGCTCTGCGTCGGCGCCCCGATCTGGATCAATTTCCAGTCCCGGTCATGTTCGCGAATAACCCGCTTCAAGACGGCGACCATCTCTTCGGAAGTCGGTTCGTCGGTCTCCCAGTCCACGATTTCAACGCGGTACTGGATGCGCCGCTTTTTGCCGTTGATCTGAACGTCGATTTCGATGTTCTGCTCGGCTTCGAGCGTCGGGATTTGCAGGACGATCTCTCTCATCGGTTGAGCCTTTCATACCGTTGTCAGGACTGTTACTCGCATCGCAGCGAAGTGACCGGATTAGATGTAGCGGCTTTGATGGCTTGGAAACTGACCGTGAACAGCGCAATCACCAGCGCCGCAGCGCCGGACAGGATATATATGCCTGAACCCAGATCTATCCGATAAGCGAAATTCCTTAACCAGAAATCCGTGATATAATAGGCTACGGGCCAGGCAAGGATGTTCGCTGTCACAACCATGAACAGGAACTCTCTGGATAACAGCAATACCAAGTTGGGAACCGAAGCTCCCAAGACTTTGCGGATGCCGATCTCCTTGGTGCGCCGTTCAGCCGAGAAAGAGGCCAGGCCGAACAGTCCCAGGCAGGAAACAAAGATGGCGATCAGGGTGGCGTATTGCATAATTCGGCCGACTCTGGTTTCGGTTCGGTATAAATTTTCGTAGGTCTGGTTGAGAAAATGGTATTCAAACGGCAAGCCGGGGTTGATTTTTGACCAAGTCAGTTCGATGACCGAAAGAGTCTCGGGAATATCGCTTCCCCGGGTTTTAATCAACACGATCCCGTACTGCGTCGCGGACGTGACGTCCGACAGGAGGTGAAAAACGTGCGGTTCAATCCGATTGTGCAGGGAGCGGAGATGTACATCTCGGACGATTCCGATGATCGTTCCCTGCTTATCATTGTAAGAAAACTCCTTGCCTACGGGATTTTCAAGCCCCGTCTGTCTTACGGCCTCTTCATTCAAGATGAAGGCTTCTTCAGGGTCGGTAATCCGGTCTGGCGAGAAGTATCTCCCTTGCAAAAGATCCACATCCAGTGTCCGAAAAAAATCGTAATCAACGGCGGAGACGATCATATCAACGGATTGCTCCTCCCGTTTTCCTTCCCAGTTATAGGCCGTTGTGCGGTTGCAAAGGGTCGCGGACAGGTAATCCTGAGCGGAAACATCCCGAATATCGGGATACTTCAGCAGGTCGTCTTTAAGCGTCGCGTATTTATCGCCGATCTGTCCCTTGATCGGGATGTAGATAATCCTATCCTTATCGAATCCTAACTCTTTATGCCGGATAAAATTCAGCTGGCTGTAAACCACCAGCGTCCCACATATCAGAATGAGGGAGACGGCGAACTGAAAGACGACCAGAATTTTTCTGTAAATGCCCTTCCCGCCAGAAAACTGACCGCCTTGTAAAATGGCGGCAGTTTTAAAGGAGGAGAGAAAAAGCGCCGGGTAACTTCCGGCTGCTATTCCGGTAAATAGAACCAGGAAGAACACCATGACGACATACTGGTTGTTCTTCACGTCCAGCGTCAAGTCTTTGCCTGCCAGTTGATTGAATGTGGGCAGGACGATTTCCACCAGGCCGACGGCCAGAACGGTGGCGAGGAGCGTTAATACGAACGATTCTCCGATGAATTGCTTGATGAGATCAAGACGATTGGCTCCGACCGTTTTGCGCATCCCGATCTCTTTCGATCTCGCCGCGGAACGCGCCGTGGTAAGATTGATGAAGTTGATGCACGCCACCAGAAGAATGAAGAAGGCAATCAGGGATAATCCGTAGGTATATCTGGAATCGCCGATCAGTCCGTAGCTGTACTTCACGGGTGATGTCGGGACCGATGCTCTGAGGGTCCGTTCCTTTTCTGAGTAGGATGTACGTTCCAAAATTGAAGGAACCCCAACTGAGTCCCCAGCCAGCATACTGGTCTATGAATTGGAAGGGAACCAGGAAATCAAACTGGAGATGGGAATTGTGAGGGATGTTTTTTACAACGCCGGTGACGGTAACGTTCTTCCCCTCAATGTCTATGGTGCTGCCGATTGGGGAGGTGCCGCTGAAATATTTATCGGCCATCGCCTCGGTGATCACAATATCATGGGGATGCTTCAAAGCCTTGTTCGGATCTCCCTGTACGAACGGGAAGGTGAACATCTCCAAGAACGCCGGATCCACCAATAAGCCCTGGTCTTCGTAAAACGCCCTATCGCCGGACCGGAAGACCTTTCGCGGAACAGTGGCAATTCGGCTGACGCCTTCGACGTGGGGGATTGCTTCTGAGATGGCCGGTGCCAGAGGAGCCGGAGTTCCCCAGAACCCCTCCCAATACTGGCTATCGCTTATTACGCGGTAAATCTCATCCCGCCGATGGTGGAACCGGTCAAAGCTCAGTTCATCCTGCACCCAGAGCAGGATGAGCATGCAGACCGCCAGTCCGACTGCCAGTCCTGAGAGATTGAGGGCGGAATAGCCCCTCTGACGGGTAAGGATTCTGAGGGCTGATACCAGGTAATGCTTGAACATGATTAAAATCTGCGGTTCTTCATCACGGGGTAATTTTGAGTTCGTGGGGGTGCCGTCGCAGGGTGGTCAGTCGTAACGGGAATCTGCCGACATCAGACATGAAACTTTCCGTTTAAATCTTCGGAGACGATCTGCCCGTCGAAGAGGTGGACAATGCGATGACTGTACTCTGCGTACGCCGGCGAGTGGGTTACCATGATGATGGTGGTGCCGTTCTCGTTCAGATCCGATAGCATTCTCATGACTTCATCACCGTGAGCTGAATCGAGGTTACCTGTAGGTTCATCAGCCAGGATAATCTTGGGCTTGGCGATGACCGCTCGGGCGACGGCGGCACGCTGCTGCTGGCCGCCCGAGAGCTGCTGGGGGAAATGATTCCGGCGCGCCATGATTTCCATCTGTTCCAGCACCTCTTCGACCCGCTTTTTCCTTTCGCTTCCGGATACGCCCAGGTAAAGCAGGGGCAGTTCAACATTTTCGAACACGGTCAGTTCGTCGATCAGATTGAAGCTCTGGAAGACGAAACCGATGTTTCTTTTGCGGAGGTTAGCCCGCTGCCTCTCCGTATAGCCGGACACCTCTTCATCCAGGAAAAAGTACTCCCCTCCGCCGGGATTGTCGAGCATGCCGAGAATGTTCAGCAGCGTGGATTTGCCGCACCCTGAAGGCCCCATAACGGCTACGAATTCGCCCTGCTGGATCTCCAGACTGACTTCGTTCAAAGCGGTCGTTTCGACCTCTTCGGTGGTGTAGACTTTAACGAGATTGGTTGTCTTAATCATTGCTCTTCTCCGGTATCTATCGGGGGATGCGTTTTCTTTCGGTTATTTACTCTTTTATAATCAGTTTATCGATGTCTCCGTAACTGTCGTAGGATGAGGTAATCACGCGTTCGCCCGGCTCAAGGCCTTCCAAAACTTCGAAGTAGTTGGGATTCTGCCGCCCCAGCCTTATCCGCCTCTTGGTGGCGAAATCGCCGCTCTCATTCAGAATGTACACCCAGTTGCCGCCGGTTGTCTGATAAAACCCGCCCCGGTCCAGGAGAACGGCTTCGGCCAGATCTCCCAATTCTACCTTGATGTGTAAGGTCTGTCCCCGCCGGATTCCTCCAGGTTCATCACCGACGAACTCCATGTCCACTTCGAAGCGCCCGTTGATGACTTCCGGGTATACCTTGCTGATGACCAGGTGGTACTCCTGATCCGCGAAGGTGAATTCACCCTTCTGGCCGTAATTGATGCGGACGATGTAATGTTCATCGATGGGTACCCGAATCTTGAAACCGTCCAGAACATCGATCTGACCGAGCCTCTCGCCGGGCACCTTGGATTCGCCGATTTCGGCGTTGAGAGAAGTCAGGTGACCCGACACCGGCACCGTGATTACCAGGTTGTCCAGGTTGCTTTTCACTACCTCAAGGTTGTCCGTCATCCTCTCGAGGCCGGTTTCCAACTGTTCGATCTGGGTTTCCCGGTAGAGGGAATCCTGCTCGTGGGTTTTAGTGGCCAGGTCGCGCTTCTGGGCCAGATAGTCGAAACGGTCCTTGACCTCTTCGAATTCCTGGTCCGAGATCAGATTCTTCCCCTTTAATCCGAGGCTGTTCTGGTAGAGCCGTTCCTGGGTTTTTATCTGGTAGTTCAATTCCAGGATCTGGGCCTGGACGGCCAGGCGGTTCTGTTCCATGGCCAGGCGGGTGTTGCGAAGATTGTTGCTCTGCTGGAAGAGTTCCGCCTCCCGGTACATGATGTCGAGCAGCAGATTCGTGTTCGCCAACTTGAGGATCTTATCGCCCCGGTTGACCAGACTGCCGGCTTCCAGATAGATGGTGTCGACTCTCCCCCCTTCGATGGCGTCCAGGTAGATGGTGGTGATGGGGATGACCGTTCCGATGACCGGAATGAACTCCTGGAACGGTCCTCTCAGGACTTCCGATACTGTGATACGTTCCCCTTTAACGTTCAGCTTTGAGCTGTAGTCGCCGAAGAAGATGCTGCGCATTACCAGGATTGCGGCGATGCCCGCCACACTGACCCAGGCGATTCTTTTCACGGTCCATTTCTTCTTCTTTATGGGACGATCCATGACAGATACCGGATATTTTCCAGAGTTAACCCTTTGCCCGATAAAATACAACTTTGATGCCACTTTCTCCACCATGGGGAATCCGATTCTCTAATCGATCTCATCCAGATGAACATGAAACACAGTATCACATTGATATTAATGAATTAACAATACAATCCGGAAACGTAAGTATGGCCGTAATCATACGGTTCTCCGTTCTTGAATTTCCTGCTCACTCAGCTCGTGCGTCGCTCAAGCGTCCGGTTGTGTTACAGTGAGTGTACGATATCGTACAGTTGACTCGGTCCGCAGAACCGGTTTCGCACGTATTTTCTGGAATTAAATTTGCATTTCGACATTGCTTTAATCGGTTGAGGTGCTTAAATTAACGCGCGAGTGAGGTACCGAGAGCATCCAGGGGTACGAATCGAATCTGATATGACCGAAAGGGATCATGGCATGACGAAGAAATCGGGGAAAGTGCTTATCGTCGACGATAACGAAGACATACTGTTGGCGGCGCGGATGTTTCTGAAGCAGCATGTCGGCCTGATTCATACTGAGACGGACCCTAAGCACATCCCTTCCCTGCTGCGGAACGAGAACTATGACGTCATCCTGCTCGACATGAATTTTACCCGGGACGTCACCAGCGGCAGCGAGGGATTCTTATGGTTGGAGAAAATCCTCGACATCGATCCTTCAGCGGTAGTGGTGCTGATCACAGCTTACGGGGATGTCGAAATGGCTGTGCGTGCCATCAAGGCGGGGGCGACGGATTTTATATTGAAGCCCTGGCAGAATGAAAAACTGCTGGCAACCCTCTCGGCAGCCCTGAATCTGCGCCAATCGCGCCTTGAAGTGGACCGGCTGCGTTCTCGCCAGAGGCTGCTCAACGCCGATCTCGATCAGCGTTTCTACAATATGATCGGGGATTGCCCGGCTATGCTGGAAGTGTTCTCCATCATCGAAAAAGTAGCACAGACGGATGCAAACGTCCTGATCCTAGGGGAAAACGGCACGGGCAAGGAGTTGGTGGCTCGGGCCCTGCACCGGGGTTCGTCCCGTTCAGGCGAGGTGTTCATGGGCGTGGATATGGCGGCCATCGCCGAAACTCTCTTCGAGAGTCAGTTGTTCGGGTACGAGAAGGGCGCCTTCACCGATGCTAAGGAGCGACGCCCGGGTCGGTTCGAGGTCGCCTCGGGGGGGACGCTGTTCCTGGATGAAATCGGCAATCTCAGCCTGCCGTTACAATCCAAGTTGCTGCGGGTTTTGGAGACGCGCCAGATCACCCGGCTCGGCTCCAGCACTCCCATCGACATCGATATCCGCCTGATCTGCGCCACCAACCTGCCCATCAGCGACATGGTGTCGCGCAAGGAGTTCCGGCAGGATCTGCTCTACCGCATCAATACCGTAGAGATTAAGCTGCCCCCGCTGAAGGAACGCCAGGATGATATCCCCCATCTCATGGAGCATTTTTTGAAGGTTTTTTCGGAAAAATACCGTAAGAAGATCACCCGCGTGAGCGCCACAGCAATGACCAAGCTGCAGAAGTACCGCTGGCCGGGCAACGTCCGGGAACTCCAGCACGCCATCGAGCGCGCCGTCATCTTGACTGAATCTCAGGTCCTCGAACCGGCGGATTTCGTCTTCACCGACATGGCCGAAGCCGGAGAGGGCATTTCATTCGACAGCTACAACCTGGATCAGGTGGAGAGGACCGTCATCCGGAAGGTGTTGACGAAACATGGCGGCAACGTTTCGCACGCTTCTGAAGAGTTGGGATTGACCAGAACCTCTCTGTACCGGAGAATGGAGAAACATGGTCTTTAAGAATTTCCGCCTCAACTGCATCTTGCGCGTCATTGCAATCAGCGTCACCTTCGCGCTCTTCATGTACCTGCTTTTCCAGACGAGGCTTTTCGCCACGACCGCAATCGTCGGCATCCTCGCCCTCTTACAGGTGCTCGCATTGCTCTGGTTCGTCGAGAAGACCAACCGGGATCTGGCTCGCTTTCTGGAATCCATCAAGTATTCCGACTTCTCGCAGGTCTTCTCGAGCAGTGTAAAAGGGTCGTCGTTCGAGGGTCTGAACGAGGCCTTTAATGAAGTTCTGGCGGAATTCCAGCGGGTCAGACGGGAGAAGGAGGAGCATTTCAGGTACCTGCAGACGGTGGTGCAGCATGTGGGAACCGGGTTGATCGCCTTCAAGCGGGAGGGTGAAGTCGCCTTGATCAACAATGCAGCGAAGCGAATGCTGCAGGTGGCTCACCTGAAAAACATCGCCGAGCTGGCTGCTGTCAGCGGGGAGCTGGCGGAGAAATTGGCGTCAATGAAGGCGGGCGATAAGCTGCAGTTGAGATTAGCCCTGAACAACGACATATCGCAACTGGCAGTGCACGCCGCCGAGTTCATTCTATCCCAGCAGCGTTTTGTGCTCGTCTCCCTGCAGAATATCAAGAGTGAACTGGAAGAGAAGGAGATGGAAGCCTGGCAGACCCTGATCCGCATCCTGACCCATGAGATCATGAACTCGATCACCCCTATTTCATCCCTCGCCTCGACAACCAATTCCATCCTCTCTGAAGAATTGGATGATGGTGCGTTTACTCTTACCAAAGAGGCCCGTGATGATGTAATCAGCGCCGTAAGGACCATCGAGAAACGCAGCCACGGATTGATGAATTTTGTCGAGAATTACCGCAAGTTGACCCGCATCCCCAAGCCGGACCTGAAAGTCATCCCGGTCGCTGACCTGTTCGAGAGGATTGCCAGCCTCATGAAGGATCAGATCGAACAGAGTTCGATCGACTGCCGGATATCCATCGTTCCCCCGGCGCTGAAACTGAAGGCAGATCCGGTCCTCATCGAACAGGTCCTGATCAATCTCTGCAAGAACGCCGTGGAGGCGGTGTCCGAGAGGTCGGACGCTGTCATCGAAATGGCGGCGCGTTCGGACAATCATGGTAAGACGGTGATTCAAATCGCCGACAACGGCCAGGGCATCGAGGCTGATGTCGTGGATAAGATTTTCATACCTTTCTTCACGACCAAACCCGAAGGATCGGGCATCGGCCTGAGTCTCTCCAAGCAGATCATGCGGCTGCATGGGGGGACTCTGAAAGCCTCATCGGAATCCGGTGTCAGGACGCAGTTTACGCTCAGATTTTAGACGCTGAGGGGTGTGCAATGCGTGCGTAATCGTTTGCAGATGATTCGTAAAAGAGTGGGTAATGTGATTTAGGTCTTGTATGCGGGGCCTTTTTTTATTATATTATATGAAGAGGTACGCAAATTGCGCTATAGACTATTCTGAATGATCTCCAGGTCAGTGAACGGCCAGCCTTTGGCTGAGATATCCTTTTTGATCGATTTCAGAGATTAAGAATAAACGATAAGGTTAAATGAAAGGGCTTGACGTGAAAAAACTGAGCTGTATTGTAATCTGCCTGCTGATAATGGCGAGTACAGTCTCGTCGGCGGAGTGGGTGAATCTGACGGGATCCAATGATCCGCCCGCAGTCGAACTGCGGGAATCGACCGTCGAGAAGACCGTTCTGACCTACCGGATAAACGGGTTCGAGCGGGATGAAATCGTCATTGACGGAGCGTCGTACACCTTCATCGGTCTGGACGATGAAAGCCGTTTGTGGGTAAAGGGATATCCCGAACTGCCGCGCCTCTGCCGCAGCCTTATCATCCCGGATGACGGGGTGATGGAGGCAATGGTATTGCATTCCGAGTACGTGGAGATCAGCGGCATGAGAATCGCCCCCTCCAAGGGACACCTTCTGAGGTCGATTGATCCCGCCGACGTTCCCTACGAGTTCGGTGAAGTCTATCAGCGAGACGCCTGGTATCCGGAAAATGTCGTTGAACTTCGTGAGCCTTATATTCTGCGCGACCTGCGCGGCCAGGTGGTTGAGGTCAACGCGTTCCAGTACAACCCGGCGCGCCAGGTTCTGCGGATCTATACGGAGTTGACGATCGAGGTCACCCGGGCAGGTAGCGGCGGCGCCAACGTGCTGCAGCGTAGCGAAGCGTTGAGTAAGATGGATCCGGAATTCAAGAGCATTTACGCCCGGCATTTCCTGAATTTCGACCTGGACCGGTATGAGCCCGTCGAAGAGATCGGCCCCATGCTGATCATCACCTATGACGGGTTTCACGATGCCGTCATGCCGCTGGCCGACTGGAAGAACCAGAAGGGAATCCCGACAACCGTGGTGAATGTTTCGGCGATCGGTAATGACGCGGGTGCGATCAAAAATTACATCTCCAGTGTTTACTTCGGCACCGGCCTGACCTTCGTACTGCTGGTCGGGGATGCAGCTCAGGTGACAACCCCCAGCGGCGGTGAAGATCCGACCTATGCTCAGCTCGCCGGGAGCGACCATTATCCCGAACTCTTCGTGGGACGCTTTTCGGCGGAAACTCTCGATCATGTCAACACACAGGTCGAGCGGACCATCGAATATGAACAGGCTCTGACGGGCATGGGCGACTGGTATCATAAGGGAACCGGCCTCGCTTCCAATCAGGGTCCGGGCCACTATGGGGAAGACGATGATGAGCACATGGACCTGATCCGCGGCGATCTGATGCGCTATACGTACACTGAGGTCGATCAATTCTACGATCCTTATGCGACTTCCGGGATGGTCACCACCGCCATGAATGAAGGTCGCGGCATTACCAACTACTGCGGCCATGGCAGCACCAATTCCTGGGGTACGACCGGCTTCAACAATGGGGATGTCAACGCACTGGTCAATGACAACATGCTGCACTTCGGCACAACGGTGGCGTGTCTCTGTGGTAACTTCGCCAACTCGACCTGCTTCGCCGAAGCCTGGCTGCGCGCCACTCATAACGGCGAGCCGACGGGAGCGGTGGGCTTTTTCGCCTCTACCATCAGCCAGTCCTGGTCACCGCCGATGTACGCTCAGGACGAGTTCATCGACCTGATGTGCGCGGAGACCTTCAGCAGTTATGGCGCCCTCTGCTACAATGGCGTCATGCTCATGATCGATGAATCCGGATCATCGGGCAACAACGAGGCGGATCACTGGACTGTCTTTGGTGATCCCTCGTTGCAGGTGCGGACGGATACACCGACCGACTTGACTGTCACCCACGACAACCAGGTCAACATCGGTCAAACCACGTTTGAGGTTACCGTCGCCGGCGTCGAAGGCGCCCTGGCGGCCCTTTCCGCCGCCGGGAGCTTCCTGGGGAATGGCTACAGCGACGCATCCGGCCTGGCCACGATCGAAATCACAGGCCCTCTACCCGCCGGTGCAGACGTCACCGTCACCGTGACCGCCTACAACAGCGTGCCCTACGTCGGTACGATCCCCGTCCTCGGTTCTGCTCCCAATGTAGCGGTGAACTTTACTCCGGTCGGCCTCCCAATTCAGATTCCGGCTTCGGGCGGCAGCTTCGATTACAATATCGAGGCGACAAACTCTGAAGCTACCCAACAGGTATTCCACGTCTGGTGCGACGTGACTCTGCCGGACGGGAGCATTTACGGGCCGGTGTTAGGCCCCGCCAACGTGACTCTGGATGCCGGGGGAACGATCAGTCGTGACCGCACCCAGAACGTCCCCGCGGGAGCCCCAGAGGGAACCTACAGCTACAACGCCTACGCCGGTGTATATCCCATCGCCGAATGGAGTACGGACAGCTTCAACTTCGAGAAATTGTCCTCAGGCGATGGCATGGCGGTACTGGGCTGGGAGAACAGCGGTGAAGCGTTCGATGTGTGGATCTCTGCCGCTACGAACGAAGTACCGGGTGAGTTTACCCTTCTGAGTGCCTATCCCAATCCCTTCAACCCGACGACGAACATCAGTTTTGCCCTGCCCCAGGCAGCGAAAGTCAGTCTGAGCGTCTACGACGTCAGCGGCCGCCTGGTGGCGACGCTGGTCGACGGCTGGCGGGATGCGGGCATGCATGACGCCGTATTCGATGCAAGTGCGCTGGCATCGGGTGTGTACGTCTATCGGTTGTCTGCTGGTGACGTTACGATGCAGAATAAGATGGTGCTGATGAAATAATCACCGGCAAACAACACCAAAGCCCCCGTCCAGGGGGCTTTTTTATTGCTCCAATGACACTCAGTCAACCATTTTCAACTGAATCAGGCAACTTTAGTGGCCTCGCCCAGTTTTGCCTTGACATCCTCAAGGCATTCTGTTATATTGCACGAGGCTGCTGTAAGCAGGCTCTGGTGATACGGTTATTCGTTAAACGGATCGAAAAGGTTGTTCGATGGCTGAGCTGTTCTGGAAGAAGGGGATCTGCGGCATCTGTCCGGCGGGGTGCTGGGTGGAGGTTGGGATGGCTGACGGCAAGCTGGTGGACATCCGGGCGGATGAGGGCCACCCACTTGGCATGATCTGCCGCCGCGGCGAACACGCCCCGGAAATCGTCTATTCGGAACACCGGCTCCGCTACCCGATGAAGCGTGTCGGGCCCAAAGGCACCCTGGAATTCGAACGCATCTCCTGGGATGAAGCCTACGAAGTAATCATACAGAATTTAGAGAAGATCAAGCGGGAGTCCGGCCCCGAAGCGGTCTCGATCTATACGGGTCGGGGCGCCTTCGAACTCTCCCTGTGCGATATGTTCCAGCCCCGGGACGTGGCCGTGTCATCGGCCTCGAACGTGCTGTTTCCGTTCGGATCTCCCAATACCATGGGGGTGGGCGCTCTTTGCTACGTCTCCTTCGCCATGATCGCCCCGCACGTGACCATGGGGCGGATGCTGATCGACATGTTTACCGACATGGAGAATGCCGAGACGCTGGTGGTCTGGGGAGCCAATCCCGCCACCGATTCTCCGCCGCTGGACATGCACCGGCTGGAGGCTGCGGCCCGGCGGGGAGCGGACGTCGTGGTCATCGATCCAAGGCGGACCGAGACCGTCACCCGCACCGGCGCTCAGTGGATTCCCATCCGGCCCGGTACCGATGGAGCTCTGGCCTTGAGTATGATCGAAGTCATGATCGATGAGGATCTGTACGATGAAGATTTCGCCGAGAACTGGTGTCACGGCTTCGATGACCTGCGGACGTACGTACAGCATTTCCAACCGGAGGTTAGCGCAGAGATCACCGGCGTGCCTGCGGAAACGATCCGCCAGTTAGCCCGCCATCTTTGCAGCGCCACCGGCGCCTGTCCGGTCATGTACACCGGTCTGGAATATTCCGATAGCGGCATCCAGGCCATCCGCGCCGTGCTTACACTCTTTGCCCTGGCGGGGCATCTGGACGTTGCCGGGGGCATCGGCCTGGCCATGAAGGGGATGCATTTCCTCATCAACAGGTCCTGCAACCAGCCGAATCCCAACCCGAAGCTGGCTGTGGCCAGGGACAAATACCCCATTTACAGCGCTTATCGTGGTGAGTCACATGCCACCGGCCTGGTGAACTCAGTTCTCGAGGGAGAACCGTACCCCATCCGGGGCCTGATCGTCCACGGTGCGTCGCTGCTCACCTCTTGGCCGCAGAGTTCCGTCTGGAGGGAGACTCTGTCCAAACTCGATTTTGTCACCTGCATTGATCGGCAGTTGACCGCGGACGCAGCTTACGCCGACGTCGTTCTGCCCGCCACGACCATGTTCGAGATCGAGTCGTACATGGTTTACGGTCCCATCTTCCGGCTTAGAGAGAAGCTCATCGAACCGGTGGGTGAAGCCCGTAATGACTACCTGATCATGGCCGAGCTGGCCGGGCGGCTGGATTACGGCCATCTGTATCCTCAGTCTGAGGCTGACCTGGTCCGGTTTGCTTTGGAGGGGTCGGGTTATACGAGGGAGGAGATTGAGAAAGCGGGCGGCTGGGTCAAGATCCCCACACCCATGATGGAGTACAAGAAATGGAACAAGGGGAAACTCCGCGGGGATGACCAACCGGGATTCGATACTCCCACGGGTAAGTTTGAAATCCGATCCAGTGTACTGGAAGAATACGGTTATGAGCCGCTGCCGAAATACACGGAACCGAAGGAAGGACCCTTGGCGAACCGGGAGTTCGCGCAACGATTTCCGCTGGTTTTCAATTCCGGCGCCCGCCCGCACACGGACTTTCGCAGCCAGCACCACGGCATCGATGGGCTGCTGAAAGACAATCCCGAACCAACAGTTGAGATTAACACGAAGGATGCCGAAGATCGAAACATTCGGTCCGGCGATCTGGTCGAGGTCAGCACTGAGCGGGGCAGCGTCCCCTTCCGGGCGAGGGTCACCGATGACATCGTCCAGGGAGCCATCGAATGCAACATGGGGGGTGGTACGCCGGTCGGTCCACGGGCCTGGCGGGAGTGGAACGTCAATGAATTGACCGATTTGGGCAACTGCGATCCCATCTCCGGTTTTCCGGTGTATAAAGCGCTACTCTGCGAAGTGCGCAAACTCGAAAAGGGATCGGATCTGACGCGGCCGAAGGTTGTATCACTAACGAGCGTGAAAGAAGCGGAAGCTCCGCTGGCGAAAAAGCCGCTCCGACGTATCTATCTAGACAATAACGCAACCACAATTGTGGCTGAACAGGTACGCGATATGATGCTGCCGTATTTAGAAGCGGTCCACGGTAATCCGTCGAGCATCCATGGAGTCGGCCGGGACGCTCGAGAAGCGGTCGAAACGGCCCGCCGCCAGGTGGCGAAACTGATCAATACCCGGCCCCGCCGCATCATCTTCACCGGCAGCGGATCGGAAGCGGACAACCTGGCCCTGAAGGGTGTCGCGCAAGCTCACAGGGCGAAGGGAAACCACATCGTCACCAGCAGCATCGAACATCCTGCGGTGATGCAAACCTGCAGATTCCTGGAAAAGACGGGATACCGCGTGACCTACCTGGAGGTGGACGAATTAGGCCTCGTCCATCCGGACAAACTTCGGGAAGCCGTGACGGGGGAGACGATCCTGGTTTCCATTATCATGGCCAACAACGAAGTGGGCACGATTCAACCCATCAGGGAGCTCTGTGAGATCGCGCACGAGAGAGGAGTGCTCTTCCACACCGACGCGGTGCAGGCGGCGGGCAAAATCGAGGTGGACGTGGAGGATCTGGACGTCGATGTGTTGAGCCTGTCCGGCCATAAGTTCCATGGTCCGAAGGGTGTGGGGGCTCTGTACGTGAAGAAGGGGGTCGAAATCGAACCGCTCATTCACGGCGGCAGCCAGGAGGGCCGGCTGCGGGCGGGAACGGAGAACGTCCCTGCGATTGTGGGCATCGGCAGAGCGTCAGAACTGGCTTTGCAAAAACTGTCTCACGCCGGGAAAATGGTTGATTTGCGGGACAGGCTGGAACAGGGCATCCGAGACTTGATTCCCAAAGCAGTGTTGAACGGCCATCCGGCATTACGCCTGCCCAACACGCTCAACCTGATACTGCCGAATCTGCGGGGGGAATCGCTGGTGGTGGCGCTGGATCAGCAGGGGATATCGCTATCGTCCGGGTCGGCCTGCAAATCGGATTCGCCGGAGCCCACGCACGTGCTGTTGGCGATGGGGAAATCGGAGGAAGAAGCGCACTGTTCGGTGAGATTTTCGCTGTCGCACGATACCACCGAGGAAGACATCGAGGAGACGGTGGCGGCTCTGGCGCGGGTGCTGGAGGAGATGGAGACGACGGTGAGGTTTTTGCCGTGTAAGTGATTAAAATCACTGATGATACTGAATCTCAAAGCCAGATTCCGAGCTCAAAATGGGCAGAGAATCCTGGCTTCTTTCGTCGTATAGTTATACTACCTCACCTCAAAAAACTGCACGCTGAAAAGGTCGGAGTCGTCCGTCCAGACCGCCTTTCGCTCAAATCCCGCCTGCCCGGCGAGTGCTCCGAACTCATCCAAGCCATACTTGTAAGAGTTTTCCGTATGGATGGTTTCGCCTTTTTTGAGGCCGATTTCGACTCCGTCCAGTTCGATGGTCTGTTCAGTCTTACTGGTTAGATGCATCTCGATGCGGCCCTCGTCCCGGTTGTAAAAGGCGCTGTGCTCGAACTGATCCGGGTTTAGGTCGGCATCCAGTTCGTTCTGCAGCCTGCGGAGTAAATTCAGGTTGAACTCCGCCGTGACGCCCGCCTGGTCGTTATAGGCTGCTTCCAAGATGTCGATACTTTTTTTCAGATCCAATCCGATCAACAGTCCGCCTCCATTCGACACCAGATTTGCAATCCTGTTCAGCAGCGTGTGTACGCCTTCGGGTGTGAAGTTGCCGATGGTAGAGCCAGGGAAATAGACGCATTTCCGGCTGACCTGCCGTGGCGGCATGGGGACGTCGAAATCCCTGCTGAAGTCCGCGCAGACGGGTAGGATGGGGATGTGGGGGAATTCAGCCGCCAGCCGTTTGGCGGACTCCTTGAGGTGTCGTTCGGAGATGTCCACCGGGACATACGCAGCCGGATGGGTCAACCGTTTTAACAGCAGCCGGGTCTTCAGGCTGTTGCCGCTGCCCAGCTCGATCAGTTCGGCTTCGGGGCCGATCCGGTCCGCCATCTCCCCGCTGTGTTCCTGCATGATCGACAATTCAATGCGGGTGGGGTAGTACTCCGGCAGTTCGCAGATCTTTTCGAAGAGTTCGGAACCGCGTTTATCGTAGAAATATTTGCAGGGAAGCCGCTTAGGCTCATCGGTCAGGCCCGCCAGAGCGTCGGCGAGAAATTCACTCGTTGCAGGGGAGTACCCGTTCGGTGTGTGCTGCGACAGCATACTGTTCATCGTAAACCTCGCACCAGTTGATGGGATTCCGGCGCTGGTAAAAGAAGAAAAAATCCGTGAGACTTCCCGGATTAAAAAGTCGCTAACTTAGCAAGCGGTGCAGGCGGGACAGGGGATAGCGGGCGTACGCTTCCCGAATTTTTAAGGGGATGTTCGAATGATCAGCCTTCGCGCCGCCCGGGGAGTCCGCATTGATGCGGTTCACGTAGGGCGGGTCGAGCAGGATCCCGTGCGTACCGAACATCACACCGACAGTCGAATTATGTTTCCGGGCGATGTCCGCCAGGAGTCCCCGGTTCAATCCGGTCATGGCGTAGGGAAACGCAAAAGGCACCGGTTTGCGTCCTGTGATTTCCGCAACCGTTTCGCACGATCCGGCGATCTGCCGCTCCAGCAGTTCAGCTTCCATGTCCTTGAAATTCGGGTGATTCAGGCTGTGCGCACCGATGGTAAATCCCTCTTCCACCATCTGCACGATCTGATCCCGGCTGAGGTACGGGGAGCGATCTGTCAAAAATTCGCGGAAGTCGATGCCCAGCAGTGATCCCACCTTATCCAAACCATTGGCTGGATCTCGTTTGTGAAGCCCTCTTAAAAAGGCCGGAATCTCCGCAACGCTGGATAGAGTTGACCCGAACTCCCCGTTGAGCCGGGTGAAGTACTCCTGCTGGTAGTCTGGTTGCATCGCCTTGATCCTTTCGATGCAGAGCGATTCAGCGTGGCGGTGAAACAGGGTCCGGTTGTCGATGAAATCCGTCGTGACGAAGAAGATTGCCGGAATTCCGCGCTCTAAAAGCATGGGACGCACGACGTGGTAACATTCCGCCAGGCCATCGTCGAAAGTGATTAACGCGGCGGGTTTACCCTTCGCTCTCGCTCCATTTTCCCGGTTGATAAAATCCTCGTATCCGAGCAGGTCGAATTCCCGTTCAAGGTAGTCCAGGTCTTCCGCGAAGGCGCGCTGCGATTTATAAGGGTAGAGAGACCGGATGTGGGGCAGATCCTCGTCCGAGACGAGGTGATATTCGAACACGAAGCTATCCCTGGGAACGATCCGCGAGAGGACTGTTTGGGGGATAAGGTTGATCCACTTCAGGAGTAGCTTTCTGACGGTGGTTTGAATCATATCCCGGTAGATCTGCCGCATTTAGATGAAAGCCGTATCGCTGTCGCAGAAGTTCAATTCCAGGTTCCGTGGATCATCGCCGAAGGCACTGTTCGTACTGCGATGGATGAAATAGCCGCGTTGCTTTCGTTCGGTTACAAGCCTCAAGGGGAGATGACCCCTGACGCTGTCCCAAAAATCGATTGGTGCGTATATAATATCCGTTTTATATTGGAAGGCCACCTTGAGGGCGTGATGAAGAATGTATAGCCGGAATGCCGCGTCGTTCAGTTCCATGTCCAGAATTTTCAAAATGGTCAGCTCGTTCCTCCGGCTGACCGAAAATACCGCAAAGCCAATCTGAGCTTGGGACTTCTGATCGTGGAGTTCAAAAGGGAGGTAGCGAAACAGTTCGAGTTTGTGAGAGAAATAATAAAGCGATTGAGTATTTACATCTTCTTTAATCCACGGATATCGGATCATCCAGTTAATGACGTCCTCATCCCTGTGCAGTTTCGGTGGGCTTTTTTCCTCCGGCTCAGATTTTCTGTTCACGCCGTGCACTTCGGTCACTTCACGGATCTCCACGCCTTCAAACCGGTCTTTAACGGGGGGGCTAATCAAACGATAGATGATGTAACGCAGGCCAAGGTTTCCCACGAGTGAATTCAAAGCCTGTATCGCTCTTATCAAAACTGAAGCAGAGGAGAACTGGCGTTTCAATTTCCACAATATTGAAACTGTTGGAAACAGGTGAACGCACAGATAAGGCAGAGCTCCCGCGTCCTCGAACCATTCGGGGTGGCGGCGGTTAAACCGATCGACCGTCGCGGTAAATCCGGTTGAGAGAAGATCGTAGTCGAGGGCCATAGCATCTTTCATGATCGCCACCGAAACTTTCTTGCCTCTGTATTTTTCGGCTACATAAAAGGTGGATCCGGCATAGATTTTTGCGGTTTTCCCACGGCGCATCAATCGGCAAGGAAGGAAACTGAGATAGCCGATACACCTGTCCCCATCATACGCCACGAGCAGACCGATGTCATCCTCTGCCGCGACCGGGTTGCGTGCATGAGCCAAGGCTCGAATTCGTGTAATGGGCAGGTCCTCATAACGATGAGGGTTATTCTCGGCCTCTTCGGCAAAATCTACAAGCTCGCCGACTTTAATTCTTTTAACATGGATATCTGGCATCGAAATTCGTTGAGGATATTAGTTTTTGTTATTTTAACCTCTATAATTCTCTTCGCAAGCGCAACCCTCTGGGAATGAGGATTCGTTCTGACAGGTCGAACAGCAGTTGAACGGCCAGGGCCAGCAGTGCCGCAGGTACCGCTCCTTCCAAAATGAGCCCGTAATCGTCCAGGCGGATGCCGGTCAGGATCGGCTGGCCATATCCGCCCGCCCCGATCAGCGCCCCCAGGGTGGCGAACCCGACCGTGATGACCGCCGACGTCTTGATGCCGGCGAGGATCGAGCGCGACGCCATCGGCAGTTCAATTTTGAACAACCTCCCCTTCGGCGTTAATCCCAGAGCATCCGCAGATTCTTCGATCTGAAGGGGAATATCCTTCAATCCCGCGTGCGTGTTGCGCACCATGGGGAGCAGGCTGTAAAGAAACAGCGCTGCGATAGCCGGTGGGGCGGCGATGCCGAGCAACGGTATCATGAAAACCAGCAGCGCCAGAGAGGGGATCGTCTGGATGATGCCGGTTACACTCAGGATGACCTGCCCCGTTCGGTTCCGTTTGGCCGCAGTGATACCAGCCGGTATGGCGACGAGAATGCCGAGAGTCATGGCCACCCCGACCAAAAACAGGTGCTCCACCGTACGCTGCCAGATTCTCTGCAGCAGAGATTTTTCTGCCACAATGGTCGTTAATCCGAACTTAACGGCCAGGTAGTCTGAGGCAACTGTCGCCTCGGATTCGCCCTCAATCTTCACACGTGCGTTCAGCGATCGGATCGCCCTTTCATCAATCTCACCGGTGAGAACGACGAGTGCATCGATCAAGTTTGGTGCCTCCCGGTCCAACTCCGACCGGTAGAGATAGACGGCGTTGTATATCGGGAAATGAGCCCGGTCATCTTCGATCACGCGCAGGCCGTAGTAGGCGATTTCGGCGTCGGTGGAGTATAGATCCATGAGATCGATGCTGCCGCTCTGCAATGCCCGGTAGGCCAGGTCATGGTCGAGACCGCGCACGTTTTCATGCGGCAGATGGTAGCTCATCTTGAGACTGGGCCAACCATCGCCGCGATCCATGAATTCGTTGGTGAAGCCGAACCGGAGCTGCGGGTGCCTTCCCAGGTCCGAAATGGTTCGAATTGCGAGGCTATCGGCCAGTTCCGGCTTCATACCGAGCGAATAAGTGTTGTTGAAGCCCAATGGCGCGGTCATCGAGATGCCCATTTCTTTCAGAGCGGCTGCGATCTCTTCATCCCCGGTTAGACCCAGGTCTCTCAATATTTCTTCCCTGATGGTGCCGGTGTATTCAGGATAAATGTCGATTTCACCGCGTTTCAAGGCATTGAAAAGCACGCGCGTGCCTCCGAGTTCCCAGCGGTGTTCTATACCATAACCAGCATCGCTTATCAATTGGGCTGAGATTTCTCCCAGGATGACCGATTCGGTGAATTTTTTCGAACCGATGCCGATAATTCGGGTTGCCCCATCTACTGAAATGGGGATTAAGATAAAAAACATTAAAAGACAGTGAATCGTTAAGGTGCGCATATTATTCAGTTTATCCCTTTCTATCTGCGGGGGATCACCGGAACTAAGCGCAACGCGTTTGATTTCTGGTGCATTGAATTGTGATACCTAGATTCATCGTTGCATGTCTACTTCCGTTAAAGCGGGAAGTATTTCATTTTTAATAAGCCTCCAATATGTCGTGGATGGATTGGAGCCATAGTTACCGGCAGTAAAAACAGTGACCATATCCAATGAAGGAAACACAGCGATAAACTGACCTCCATCACCTGGAATAAAAACTGCTTTTTCGCTGAGACCTTTAAAATTAAAATTCATTTCATTCCAATAGTATCCATAACCTCTATTTTTCGAAAGGCTGACTCTAT
The DNA here is from genome assembly GCA_025774735.1 of candidate division LCP-89 bacterium. The sequence goes on from JALGZU010000010.1 coordinate 29,867, forward strand.
GCCTGGTTGATTCCCGAATCCAGCTTTCGGAAATAATTTGATTCCCTTCCCATTTTCCATTATTAAGGAAAAGTTGTCCAATTTTTGCCAGGTCGCGGGAACGAAGAGCCAGGCCACCATCCGTTTCTAATGAATTATCAGAATACCGGGTCCACAAATAGTCTAAAATTCCCAGCGGTTGAAAAAGATACTTTTCTGCAAATTTATCGACTTCCATACCGCATGCGTTCTTGAGTACAACTCCCATTACCGTGGGTACACCGTTGGAATACTTGAACTTTTTACCTGGCTCTGCGGCAAGTGGTCTTTCCACAACATATTTAATAACATCTCCGCAATTCATCATAGCTGCGGCGTTGTTTCGTGGATCGTCCCACTGATATTTAAATTGCTCCCATTCCCACCCCGCCGTCATGGTGAGCATATCTTTCACTTTAATCTGCTTGCTCTTTTGCGTAAATGAATTCGCATACCCGGGCAAGTATTTATAAATCGGCTCCTCCACATCAGAAATTAATCCTTGATCAATGGCTATCCCGCAAAGAATGGAGAAAACACCTTTGGTTGTGGATGCCAGATGATGAACTTTTTTTCGAAATAAATCAGTAACAAACGAACCAGAAATCTTTCCATCCACAGCAAAATACTCTTCAAGTACTAATTTTCCATTCCTGCAAATCAAAATGCTATGAATATCGCCGTGTTTTCCTTTTTTAATGCGATTAATGAGCTGAGTCATTTTCGCGTCGTCAATACCAACGTCCCCTGTTCCTGTACAAATCCAACCATCACTTCTCTCATCCGGTACTTTATAAGCGTATTCTGAATCTTCGGATGACATGAGTTGATTCATGATTGGATCGGAACTTCGATCGCGAAAGAACATCCATTGAGATTCCTCGCCCTTCCAGTTCTTTGTTACGGACATCGTATCGCCGTTTTCGCTTACAGTTCCCTGATGTGCAAGCCAGGAGATGTTTTTATCCTTGTAGGTTATTTCATGATCGTACTCCCAGACTCGGGAGCGTGGCCCGAGT
>JALGZU010000011.1 GCA_025774735.1 candidate division LCP-89 bacterium
ATTCAGTCGTACTGGATTCTGCCTGACACTGTCCTATTTAGTGTCTTATTTTAACCGCGGGAGATTGATCCATGAAGAAATGGATGAAGGTCGTTCTCATCGTCGTGGGCGTGCTGTTCGTGCTGCTCGTCGTCGCCGCAGTCGGCTTGAAAGTATACTTCACTTCCGACCGCCTGAAAGCCCTGATCATCCCCAAACTGGAAGAAGCCACCCGCAGGGATATCGCCGTCGGGAAGATCTCCCTGAAGCTCTTCCCGCACCTGGGCATCGGCATAGAAGACCTCACCGTCTCAGCTCCGCAGAAAATATCCTTCGATCGCGACCGCCTCCTCGCACTCGACGAAATCGTCCTCGAAGTCAGCCTGAAACCGCTCCTCAGAAAGGAGGTCCAGGTCAACCGCATCCGCATAGATAAACCCGACCTCTACCTCGAAATCAACCAACGCGGGGGAGCCAACTTCGCCATGCCACAGGATGCCGGCGAGCGGGAAGCCGTCGCACCCGCACCAGCTGAGGGATCTGCTTTCGCCCTCTTCCTGTCGAACGTCCAGCTGCTCGGAGGGCGAATCGAATACGTGGACAAAACCTCGGACCGCCGACTGCTCATCGAAGGCCTCGAACACACCATGAGCGCCACCGTGGCCGACGGCGGAGCAACCTTCTTCACCGAAGGCAACACTTCAGTGGATGGTATCAGCTTCGGATCACAAAACAGCTTCATGATCTCCGGCCTGCCCCTCACCAGCTACCAGAAGTTGACCTTTCGGTCGCAGGAGGGAATTCTCACCCTCGATGCCATCCGCTTCGCCGTCAAGGACATCGCCCTCGATATCCAGGGCAACATCTCAAACCTGAACACACAGCCCAATCTGGACCTGGCCATTCAATCCTCCCGCGCCGACGTGGAACAGCTCCTCTCACTGCTGCCCCCCGACCTGCTCAAGGAGTCCCAGGGATTGGCCAGCACCGGTGAATTCCAGTTCAACATGACCGTCAAGGGAACAGTCGGGGACGGCGCCCTGCCTGAAGTTGAGGGCTCTTTCAGCGTGGACGACGCCACCCTCCAGTACGCCGGTCTCCCCAAAGCCATCACTGCCATCGCCGTCTCCGGTAGTTTCAAACAGCCCGCCTCCGGCAAGCGCAACCGTGGCGCGGGTCGCCTCGATATCGACAAAATGTCCGCCGCCTTCGGGACCGGTACCGTGTCCGGCAAACTGAGTGTCTCCAATTTCGCCAATCCCAACCTTACGGCGCAGTTCAAGGGAAGCATGAACCTGGCCGAAATCAAGGATTACTACCCCCTTGAAGAGGGAACCGATCTCCGCGGAGCCCTGAGAGCCGACGTCGCCTTGAAGGGCAGGGCGATGAAGCCGGAGACCATTCAGGCTCAGGGCCGCATCGACTTCAGGGAAGTCTCTATCAGGTCACCCGCCACACAAAATCCGCTGGATGAGCTGAACGGCGGCATCAACTTCAACAACGACCTCATCGAAGCGCAGCGCATCTTCTGCCGCATCGGCCGCTCCGACATGGCCCTGCAGCTCAGGCTGAGCAACTACCTCTCGCTCATCCTGCCCGAAAAGAAAACGTCCGCAAAACCCGCCGCCCGGGTAACCCTGACCTCCAATCTGCTGCGTACCGAAGACCTCTTACCCCCGCAGAAACCGGAGGAAAAAGGAGGCGACAAACCTGCGTCGGCCCCGCCCATCCTGCCCGGCGTTGACGTCGACGCCAACGTGACCATCAAAAAGCTGGTCACCGGCAAGTTCGAATTCGAAAATGCCAAAGGCAAGGTGCGCATCCGCGACGGCGTCATCGACCTGCAGAATCTCTCCCTCCGGGCTTTTGGAGGTGCCCTGACAACACGCGGTAAACTCGCCCTGATTCCCGAAGGAAACAATACTTTCGATCTCAACCTGGACATCAACAGCGTCCAGGCCGACGCGCTGCTCTCAAACTTCACCTCTTTCGGATCCCACCTTTTCGGTTCTTTCTCCTTGAAGGGAGACTTGTCTGGCGCCCTGAACGATACCCTCGGTTTGAATCCTGAAACCCTGGCCGGGAAAGGCCTCGTCACCATCAGCCGCGGTAAACTCGTCGGATACCCATTGACGTCCGCCCTGGCCTCCTACACCGGTATCCCCCAGTTCAGAGAGGTGAACTTCAACAACTGGACCGACACCTTCACCATCGCGAACGGCAGAATCCAGTTCGGTGAGATGAAAATCGACGCTGGGAACGCCGACTTCGTGGTAAACGGATCGCAGGGATTGGACGGATCTCTGGACTACAAGATGCTGGTCAAACTGCCCCCAAACCTGACCGACCAGTTGAAGGTGCAGGGGCTGGCCGCCGACCTGGTCGGATTCCTGAAGGATAAGGACGGCCGCATCAATCTGAATTTCCTGGTCTCGGGTACCTCACTGAATCCCCGTATCGCCCTCGACCAGCAGCAGATTGAGGATGCCGCGAAGAAGGCCCTTGAAGCGCAGGCGCAGGAAGAACTGAAGAAACTGGAGGAGGAAGCCAAGGATAAACTGGAAGATGCCCTGAAGGGTATTTTCAAGCCGTAAGTATTATTCCATCGGAATATCGATTGAGTAGGGCAGGATTTCCCCGCCCTTCTCCATTGGTCATTGCGAGGAATCCGCCGCACGGCGGATGACGAAGCAATCTCATTCGTTATTGTAATTGTCATTCCCGCTAAGGCGGGAATCTAAAAACGCCGCCCTTTAAAAAAGCTGCTTGCTTTCCGGCTCCTGAAATGTTATATTATATGGGTTATAACCTCGAAATAGCATGTGAGGACGAAATCATGAACCGTGCACCCCTGATAACCCTGACCCTCAGCCTGATCGCGGTGGCGCTCCTTGCCGCACCCGGCCAGACCCAGATCGGCTATATCTGGGAAACCTTAAGCCCCTGTAACGCCTATCTCGGCAGCGCCAACATGGACGGCGATCCCAACGAAGAGCTGGTTTACTACACCACCAATCCGGACCAGATTATCATCTACGACGGCCTCACCGGCCTCCCCGACTTTAACAGCGGCCTCTGGGAATACATCGGCATCGCCGGATGGTCCTCCAGCTCGTCGTCCGGCTCGGATGGTTGGCTGGGCAACTCCCCCTTCTGCGATATCGATAGTGACGGCATCATGGAGATCACTTTCCGGGGGCAGCAGGTCTTCGGAGGACCCATAAAGCTCTACGTCGTCGGTATGGGGGGTTCCGGCATCATCGCCGGGGGCGATAAAGCTGCGCCCTCCTCGCCGGCGCTGTCGCAGAACTACCCCAATCCATTCAATCCTTCCACCGCCATCCAGTACAGCATCACTTCCCCGGGAAATGTCACCATCAAAATCTACAACACCCTCGGGCAGGAGATCCGCACCGTCGTGGACGATTTCAAACCCACCGGCGACCACACGGCTTTCTGGGATGGCAGGGATCAGAGCGGCAACGCCGTTGCCAGCGGGACCTACTTCTACCGGCTTCAGGCGGGAGATTACGTCTCAGCACAGAAGGCCATCCTGCTGAAATAACTACAGACGACTTCGTTGTCCGCCGAAGAGCCCCCGTTGTGGGGCTCTTTGATCCTTGGCAGCCATCCGATAAATTTGCCCATATGTAAATTATGCCTTGACATGGGGGTCTTTTTTTTGTATCTTTAACGACCCGATTTTTCGGCGGTTCTCGCAGTGAAAAACGTCTGACCTTTGGGCAAGTTTTATCTGCTGGGATTGATCCACATCACAATTTGACCGCACCGAAAGAGCGTTCTTGTGAGAACGTAGTTTTTACAGGTGTTGGATTATTATAAGCCTCACCGGTTTTGTGGCTGATTGACCCGGATTATCGTTACAGAGTATTTTTTTATTTCTATCTATTTTGTAGTCCGAGCCCTGCTTGGACTATCTCTTCTCCGAATGATTGAGGGCTGATGCCTGAAACAGGCGAAATAACCGGCAAAGTGATTGACCGTTCCGCTGTCGGAACGCAGACCATGGCAGCCACCGCATTCCCCGCCGCCTCAGAAGCCGCCGTCGAAATCCTGAAGGCTGGCGGCAACGCCGTCGATGCCGCCGTCGCGGCCGCATGGGCGCTCTCCGTCTGCGAACCGAGCGGGTCCGGCCTGGGTGGACAGACCACCCTCCTGATCTCGACTCCGGATGGGAAAACCACCGTCCTGGACGGGCATTCCTACGCCCCCGAAGCCGTCTCCCTGCGCACCGTGAGCCCCAGACAGCAGCGCTGGGGATATCGCGCCTCTACCATCCCCTCGACTCCTGCAACCCTCGGAGCTGCACTCGATCGCTTCGGCAGCCTGCCTTTGCAGCAAGTCTTGGCGCCGGCCATCCGCCTTGCCGAGGAGGGCTTCCCCGTCACCAACCTGATGCGCTTGCATATCCGCTGGTGCAAATCCACCCTCGAGAACTGTCCCTTCGTCGCCAGAATTTTTCTCCCCAGGGGACGTCCCCCGGCCAGGGGAAAGACCCTGCGCCAGGCGAAACTCGCGCGCACCCTGAAAAAACTGGCTGAACGAGGCGCCGAGGATTTCTACCGCGGCGGCATCGCCAGAGCCATCGTTCGTGACATGCGCCGCAACGGTGGACTCCTGACGGCAGATGACCTGGCATCTTTCGATATGCCCGTCGAAATGCAGCCTTTAAGCGCCTCCTATCGCGGCCACCGCGTCATCACCGTCCCCCCGCCCGGAGGCGGCCTCCAGTTGCTCCTCGGGCTGAAGATACTCGAATATCTCGATTTTCATGAAAATATCGGTCATCCGGACGCCCATGAAACCATGGCTCTGACCATTAACGCTCTCTTCCGGGAGCGCGAGCGCCTGCCGCTCTATCCCGACTTGATGACGCCCTCGCAGCTTGCTTGGCTGCTCAGCGATGACCGGGCCGCCGAAGTGGCAGCCTCTCTGCGCGCAAAATACAACTTCGAACCCATGATGGACGAGGAGGAACCCGGGGAGACCACCCACCTCTCCGTGGTAGACTCGAACGGCATGGCCGTAGCTTTGACCCAGTCCATCCAGTCTCTCTTCGGAGCCAAATTCGCCAATGAAAAGCTCGGCTTCTTTTACAATAACTACCTCTGCACCTGCCCCCGCTTCCAACACCCTTATCAGCTTAAAAGCCGGGCCATGCCGCAATCCAACGTGGCGCCAACCATGGTCTTTCCCGGAGTGGGTGAAGCGGAGGAAAACACGCCTGAACTGATCTTGGGAGCCGCCGGCAGCCGCCGTATCACCTCCTCCATCCTGCAGGTCATCTCAAATTTTCTCGATGGCGGCATGTCGCTGCAACAGGCTGTCGATGCCCCCAGGGTGCACGCGCTGCTGAGCGGTAAGGTGCTCCTGGAAGGAAGGCTCCACGAGGAATCCTTGAAAGAACAGCTCGCACAATATTTCGACCGGATCCAGATCAAAGCCGATCGCAGCCACGCCATGGGCGCGGTACAGGCCGTCGCCAGAGACGACGACGGTAACTGGATCGGGGTCGCCGATCCCAGGAGAGAGGGGAGGGCGCTTGGATACTGATTCCACCATTTTTCAGAGCCTCAGCTTCCCCATGCCCGCTTCCCGGGGAAATCTCGGAGGGGGTAGAAAATGGATTGTCATCGCCCTCTTCGCGCTGCCCCTGGCGCTGATCGCCTATAAAATGTCAAATCTGACCGGATCGCAATCCCTGGCTCAGGCGCTGGCCCTGACCGGCATGCCCGCCGAGGTGCAGGATCGCATCGGTTACGTCCTCTTCGTCCCCCTGGCGGCCGTCATGGTCGTCTTCTCGCGCGTCACGCTCGGAATCCGGCTGTTGGGTCCTTTCCGTTCCATCCTGCTGGCCCTGGCCTTCCACATGACCGGCATCGGTCTGGGCCTTTTCTTCCTCCTAGTAGTCGTCGGCATGATCGTCCTCATTCGGCCTGCGCTGAAGGAGATCCGCATGCCCTACTTCGGACGGGTCTCCGTGGTGCTCAGCGCCGTGGCCATCATCATCATGCTGACCATGGTGGCGGGTCGCTGGTTTCAACTGCAAAACCTCCAGCAGGTTGCTTACTTCCCCATCGTGGTGCTCTGCCTGACCGGAGACGGTTTCGCCAGAACCCTCTACCGGGAAGGATATAAATCCGCCCTCTGGAGGGGAGGAATGACCGCCATCGTGGCTATTTTGATCACCTTGCTCTGGAGTATCCCCGGCTTCGTGGGAATTCTCATCCGCTTCCCCGAACTGCTCATCCTCGAGGTCGGTTTGATCGTTGTAATAACCGAATTCTTCGGTCTCCGGCTGTTCCAGCACGTCAATCCTGCCCCGGTCAGGAAGAAGAATCAGCCTGAACGATTGAAAAATAAACAGTCACGTATATAAATTCTGATCGGATGTAAAAAATAGATACCGGACACATGGATAGGATGAACCGCCCCTTTCGGACTGCATGGGTATCTTCCTCGCCGAATAGATACCGAACCCGGCCAGCATCCTCGTGTGACAGTCTGAGTAATGGGAGAAAGACAGAATGAAAATCGCCGTAGTGAGAAACCGGAAAAATTCCGAAGTCATCAGCAACCTGAACAAGCCCTCCTTTGAAAAATACGGGAGACGCTCCGTCCAGAATGTGATGGATGCCTTGCGAGCAGGAGGCCACACCGTCAAGGTCTTCGAAGGCGATATGTCCATGCTCCGCAAGCTGAAGAAATTCATGCCCCCCGACCCCGAAACCGGAACTCCCACGGGCATGGTGTTCAACATGTCCTACGGTATTCAGGGCGAAGGGCGCTACGAACACGTCCCCATACTCCTGGAAATGGCCGGGATCCCATACACCGGACCCGGACCGCGCAGCCACGCCATATCCCTCGACAAGGTCATCTCCAAGCTGCTGTTTGAGAAAGAGGGTGTGCCCACCCCGAAGTTCCAGGCTATGAACCGCCTGAACGGGCATCTGAACGGCCTGCAATTTCCGCTCATCGTCAAACCGCGCCACGAATCCACCAGCAACGGCCTCGAACTCGTCGATAACCGGGAGGACCTGGACCGCGCCGTCGAAGCCATCGTCGATCAGTTCAATCAGGACGCCCTGGTCGAAGAGTACGTCGACGGCCGCGAAATCGCCGTCGGGCTGCTGGGAAATGATCCCATCGAAATCCTCCCCATCGTGGAACTCGATTTCGGCGACCGCCCATTGAAAATCATGACCCGGGCGGACAAGTTCCATAAGGCTGAGGACGAACCCGAGAAGGTCTGTCCCGCATCCCTCGACCCGGAGCTGGTGGAACACCTGAAGGAAATTGCCCTCTGCGCGTATAGGGTGTGCAAGTGCCGGGACTACGCCAGGGTCGACCTGCGCCTCGATAAAGACGGTAATCCCTTCGTCCTCGAGATCAATTCAATGACCACCCTCGGAAGAGGCGGAGGCTACGTCATGTCGGCGCAAAAGGCCGGTTACGGCTTCGATGACCTGATCTGCCGCATCGCCGACGCGGCCCACCAGCGTTATTTCGGTACGCCCGCGCCCCGGGACCTCGTACCTGAACCGGAAACAGGTGAAACGACACAATCGTGAAGGAACGCAGCCCGTAATCGCGGCACTGCGTACGACAATGGATGAATAGGTGTACCGGGATTGACCGGACGAGATAGCTTCGGAATCCCGGTAAGGAGTGTAAGATGAAAAAGTTGGGATTGATTTTAATCGGGGTGATATTTGTCTGCTTCACCCTCAAAAGTCCGCAGATCGCAAACGCGGATATAGCCTACGTATCGGGAGATCAAACCGGGACCTGGTCCGCGGATACTGTCATCGTCATGGGAGACGTGCGCGTGCCGCCCGGAGCGGCTCTCACCATCGCGCCGGGAGTCGAAGTCTACTTCTGGGTTTACAGCAAGATCATCGTGGACAGTAACGCCGTCCTGACCGCCGTGGGCGCCGTCAACGATTCCATCCGCTTCAACGAAAGCTGGGATTGGCCCAACAACGGCTGGCACGGCATCCGTTTCCTCTCGGCTTCCAACGCCTCAAGGCTGCAATACTGCCACTTCAAAAACGGCTACGCCTGGGGAACCGCCAGCGACGCCGACGGAGGGGCAATCCACTGCAGCTTCTCCAGCCCTACGATCCGGAACTGCCGCATCGATAGCTGCGAGGCCACCGGATCGGGAGGAGCCATCTATTGCGATCCCAATTCCAGCCCCGCCATCAGCAACAACATCCTCAGCGATAACCTCGCCTGGGATTACGGCGGAGCTATCTACTGCGGATCCTACTCCTCCCCCGCCATCAGCGGCAACCTCATCGATGCCAACATGGCCTGGGATTTCGGAGGAGGCATCTACTGCGGATCCTTCTCCAATCCTTCTATCACAGCTAACACCGTCACCAACAACGTGGCTCTGGATTACGGCGGAGGCATCTATTGTGGCTCCAATTCCAGCCTCTCCATCGACGACAACACCATCTCTGGAAATACCGCCACCATTTTTGGCGGAGGCATCTACTGCGGCACCTTCTCTAATCCCGGAATCACCAACAATACCATCTCCGGGAACGATGCCGATCTGGGAGGCGGCCTCTACTGCAGTTCCAGTTCATATTCTCAGGTCAACGGCAACGATTTCAGTGGAAATATCAGCACCAATGGCGGAGCTATCTACTGCAGCTCCTTCGCCAGTCCGGTCATCGCCGACAACACTATCAGCAACAACACCGCCAACGATGGCGGCGGAATCTACTGCTTCGATTTCTCCCTGCCCGCCATCAGCGGCAACGTCATCAGCTACAATGTCGCCCTCGACGATGGAGGAGGCATCTTCCTCACCTGGTCATCCCCCACCACCTTCGAACTGAATGACATCAGTATGAATACGGCGGCGGACAACGGGGGTGGTATCTTTATGATCTACTCCGATCCCGTTCTGAACAAGAACACCATCGCCGGGGATACCGCCGAAACCGGCGGAGGCATCGCTGCCATGTCCTCCAATCCGACGCTGAGAAACTGCATCGTCTGGGGCAACGTCCCCCAGCAGATCCATCAGACCCTCGGATCGAACGTCCAGGCGAACTACAGTGATATCGGCTACTACACCGTCTGGCCCGGCGCTGGAAACCTCAACGAAGATCCCCTCTTCGTTTATCCAGGTCAGGGCGACTACCGCATCCGGTGGGGCTCACCCTGCATCGATGCCGGTGACCCAGCCCCCATCTTCAACGATCCCGACGGGACCCGCGCCGATATGGGCTGCTATTACTACGACCAGGGCACCGGATTGCGCATCACCCTTACGCCCTTCAACGAACCTCTGGAATTTGGCACTTCGGGGGGAGCTTTCAACTATTTCGTCCAGCTGACCAATAACGCGCCGGTTCCGCTGGCCGTTTCCGCCTGGCTGGACGTCACTCTGCCCAACGGAGCTACCTACGGACCCGTCCTCGGACCGGTCAATCTCAACATGCTCCCATCCGCCGTGGTCGGCCAGGAGATGAGCCAGAACGTCCCGCCCGGAGCGCCCGTCGGGGAATACCTTTACAACGCCTGGGCCGTCGCCGGAGCTGACACCTCTCACGACAGCTTCACATTCGTTAAACTCGAATCGGGCGGTTCCGACGGCATGAGCGGCTGGTTCAACTCGGGCAGCCTCTTTCCTGATGAAAATTCCGGTGAAGACGCCGCCTCCGCTATCCCGGACGAAGCCACCCTGGCCGGAGCGTATCCCAATCCCTTCAACCCGGCTACCACCATCGCCTTCGCTCTGCCCCGCGAGGCCCGCGTCTCCCTGACTGTCTACGACGCCGCGGGTCGTCAGGTCGCCACCCTGGTGGACGGCTACCGCTCCGCCGGTTCCCACGAAGTCACCTTCAACGCATCGAACCTGGCATCCGGCATCTACTTCTACCGTCTTGCGGCTGAAAATTTCACCGCCACAGGCAAGCTGGTGCTGCTGAAGTAGAATTATACAAAACGTAGGGCGGGGGTGTCCCAAAGGGACTCCTTTGGAGCTTCCCCCGCCAATGACTTTTAGATAATCTTGCACGGTTGTGTCAGATCTTGCTCTTAAGGGTGTGACCTGACACTCAAACAATTTCTTCCCCATCAGCAATACGTTGTAGGGGCAGGCCCCCGTGCCTGCCCTTTTTTACGGTCATTGCCCCAAAGGGGCCACTTTGTGGCGAGGGACAAAGTCCCGAAGCAATCTCTTCTTTTATTGTAATTGTCATCCCTGCGGACGCAGGGATCCAGCGAAGCCGGACGCGCACCCATACGTGTCCTCTTTTTCTCCCCCACAATCCAGGTTGTAGGGGCGGACCCATGTGTCCGCCCTTTTATATAATCCGCGTAGAGGTCGGTCTTGCGCCGATCCGTTCTACTGTCATTGCGAGGAATCCGCCCTACGGCGGATCTGCAGTTCAGACAATTCTTTAATCCCCTCCCCCATAACATTTCCCCCCTTTTTCCCTTGATTTCCAGCGCGGATAAAGCCAAATTTCCTTAAGAACACTCCCTGCAAACGGAAGAGCTTCCACGGAGACCCGACAATGCTGAAAACATCCTACCCCTACTACCTGGCCAACGAACCGCGCCAGCCCAACACCGATCTCGAAGTCCTCAACAAATACAACGGCGAACCGGCAACGAAAGTCGCCCTGGCCGATCCCGCCGCCATCGACGAAGCCATCGCCCGCGCCGTCGAAGCCGCCGAACCGATGCGCAAACTGCCCTCGTATAAAAGAGCCGAAATCCTGCATTACTGCGTCAAGCGCTTCGAAGAGCGCTTCGATGAATTGGCCTATTCCCTCTGCATCGAGGCGGGCAAACCGATCAGGGATGCCCGCGGCGAAGTCACCCGCCTGATCGACACCTTCCGCATCTCCGCCGAAGAAGCCGTGCGCTTCGGAGGGGAATACATGCCCTTGGACATCTCACCCCGCGCCGACGGCTACGAAGCTATAACCAGGCGCGTCCCCATCGGCCCCTGCTCCTTCATCAGCCCCTTTAATTTTCCCCTGAACCTGGCCGCCCACAAAATCGCCCCTGCCATCGCTGTCGGCTGTCCCTTCGTCTTAAAACCCGCTTCATGGACCCCCATCGGAGCCCTGATCATTGGCGAAACCCTGGCCGAAACCGAGCCGCCCAGGGGCGCCTTCAGCATCCTCCCCGTCCATCGCGAAGCCGCCGACCTCTTCTCTACTGACGAGCGCTTGAAACTCTTGTCCTTCACCGGATCGCCCGAAGCTGGCTGGGCTTTAAAAGCGAAGGCGGGCAAAAAGCAGGTCATTTTGGAACTGGGCGGCAACGCCGGCTGCATCGTCGACCAAGGCGCCGACCTGGATTTCGCCGCAGACCGCATCACCTTCGGAGCCTTCTACCAGTCGGGGCAGTCCTGCATCAGCGTGCAGCGCGTCTTCGTACACGAATCGCTGTATGATAAATTCCTGCCCATGCTGGCCGAACGCGCCGCAGCCCTGAAAGCAGGAGATCCCACCGACGAGACCACCTCCCTCGGCCCCCTGATCAGCGAAACCGACGCTCTGCGCGTGGAGGAATGGGTGGGTGAAGCGGTCGGTCACGGAGCCAAACTCCTCTGCGGAGGCAGTCGCGACGGCGTCTTCTACGACGCCACCTGGCTGGAAAACGTCGATCCCAAGGACAGGGTGAGCTGCCAGGAAGTCTTCGGCCCCGTAGCTGCAATCAAACCATTCTCCGACTTCAAGCAGGCCGTCGCCGAAGTCAACGACAGCAAGTACGGCCTCCAGGCCGGCATCTTCACCAAGAATATGGATCACGCCTTCTACGCCTGGAACGAACTCGAAGTGGGCGGCGTGGTCATCAATGACATACCCTCCATGCGCGTCGACAGTATGCCCTACGGCGGAGTCAAGGAATCCGGCCTGGGCCGCGAAGGCGTCCGCTATGCTATGGAACACCTCACCGAAATCCGCCTTCTCGTCCTCAACCGCATCGGACGAATTTAAATCCTTAATTGTCATTCCTGCGAACGCAGGAATCCAGGGGAGCCGGAGATGCACCTGTTCCTGCGCCCTATTATCCCCATGCTTGCTCCCGTGTCATCAATCCGAAGGTCCGAAGGACTCCCTCGGTGAGCCCTCAGCGTCGGGAATCCAGATACTGTAGGGGCGGACGGGTGGCCGGGACAGCTCGATGTCCCGGTGTGGCCTTTTCACCGAAATATCTATACGCACCCCCTTGTCGGTCTTCCCCGAATCTTATCAATAATCAAAAAAATTATTTTTTGGTTGCTTTTTCACTTGTATCTGCGTATATTGTAGCCGGTACCGTCAATCCTGCATATGATCGGCCGACACCTGTGATTTGACGACGTAACGGGCATGACCTGCTCTGGGGATGCGGGTCGCCTTGTCGAACAGGATGTAAAGGCCTGTAAGATGAAGGCGCTTTTGATAAAGTCTCGATGGTGAGACTGCTTTAGGGGCGCCTTTGTGTTTTCTTTGGATATCACATACTGAAAGGGGATTACAATGTCTGTGAAGATGCTCATGCTTCTAACGGTAGCGATGCTCTTGGCGACAACAGTCGCATTCGCCCAGCCGCCCGACACGCTCTGGACCAAAACCGTCGGAGGAGATTCGGTGGACATCAGTGACTTCGTGCAGCAGACTCCGGACGGCGGTTTCATTATCGCTGGATTGACGATGACTTACGATATCGGGGAAGGTGATTACTGGCTGATCAGAATGGATGAGAACGGGGATACCCTCTGGACTCGGACGTACGGCGGACCGGAATATGACGAACCTTACCACCTGATGATAGCCGCTGATGCTGGCTACCTGATTCTCGGCCAAACGATGTCATTCGGAGCCGGCGGTAATGATATGTGGCTGCTGAAAACGAATGCTGATGGTGACAGTCTCTGGAGCCGGACGTATGGAGGACCGGATGGTGATGGTGCCTGGAGAATTGCCAAAAGCAGCGACGGAGGGTATATCCTTGTAGGAGTCACCTCATCCTACGGTGCAGGAGGGGATGACGTCTATTTGATTAAAACCGACGTTAACGGCGACACACTATGGACGAAAACTTTCGGTGGTACTGAGCCGGATGGTGGCACTTTCGTTTGTCAAACCGACGACGGTGGATATATCATCACCGGATACACTGCCTCATTCGGAGCAGGCGATTATGATCTCTGGCTGCTCAAAACCGACCAGAACGGCGACAGCCTCTGGAGTCGCACCTATGGCGGAGGCACCTGGAGTGCAGGTATCAGCGTTCATGAGCTGAGTAATGGGGATTTTACGGTGATCGGAGCAACCGATGAATACGGTGCGGGTGCGAATGATGCCTGGATGATCAGAACCGATGCCAGCGGGGATAGTCTCTGGAGTAACACTTATGGGGGCAGCCTGGATGACAATGTATGGTGGGGTCAGCAGACCACCGACCAGGGCTACGTTTTTGTCGGATCAACCGAATCCTTTGGAGGCGGTGCCATGGATATCTGGTTGGTAAAGACAGATGCAAACGGTAACGAGGAGTGGAGTACCACTTTCGGGGAAAGCGGAGACGAATGGAGCTACAGCGTTTGTCAGACGACCGACGGAGGTTATTTCATAGGCGGCGTAAAAGGAACATACTTCCTGACGGAGGGTGACGCCTGGCTGATCCGCCTGGAAGGCGAACCGCCTCTGTATGAAATTACCTTGGATCCTCATGATCCACCGATAATTATTCCCCTGGAAGGGGGTTCGTTTATTTTCGACGTGACGGTTATAAACAATTCAATCAGTGCCGAAACGTTCGACGCCTGGATAAACGTTGAACTGCCCTCTAGTTTCGAGCTGACTGTCCTCGGTCCTATTGAGTTGACAATGGACGCTGGCGACACCCTTACCAGGGAGCGTACCCAGGTCGTACCTGCAACTGCCCCGGCTGGAGCTTATAACTATATCGGATTTGTGGGTGACCACGCCGGGTGGGAGATTGTCAATACCGATGCCTTCACCTTCACCAAGGAAGAGGAAGACGACCAATGGACAGGCTTCGAAGGCTGGTTTAATTCAGGCGAACCTTTCCCGGGAGAAGATCCCATCGCTGTGAAGGCAGCACCTGATGAATTCGCATTGCTGGGTGCCCATCCCAACCCCTTCAACCTGCTAACCACCATCAGCTTCAGCCTGCCTGATAACGCCCATGTGACGCTGACGGTATATGACCCCCTGGGCAGACTCGTGACCACCCTGGTCAGCGGCCACCGCATCGCCGGACACCACCAGGTCACCTTCGACGCGGGGGACCTCCCTTCCGGCATCTACTTCTACCGTCTTGAAGCTGGAGATTACACCGCAGTCAATAAAATGGTGCTGATGAAGTAAAAAGGCAAAAGGAAAAACGGCAGGGGCAAGCTCCCGGTGCCTGCCCTATTTTCGTAGGGCGGGGGTGTTTCCCCCGCCTTTGTCATTGCGAGGACGCCGCAGCCGGACGAAGCAATCTCATCCTTCCCTGACCCTGTCATTCCCGTTTCCTTGTGTCATTCCCGCGGCATGCTTTCCCCAAAGGACGGGTGGCCCGGACAGCTCGATGTCCGGGCTTCTCCCTTACCCCTCATCCCCCAACCCCAACAGATGCCGGTTGCCATGTGCACCTTTCACTAATCCCGCCCCTCGCTCTATTACCCAAAAAAAAGCGGCCTCACGGCCGCTTTTTCATTGCATCTCGTTCTATATTACTTTTCGTGACACTGCACGCAGAGCTCCCGTCCCCCTTCATACGGCAGCAGCGGCTCGTGCGCAGCCAGGTGTAGCTGATGGCACGAGGCACAGGTGATCATGCTCTCATCGCGCGGATCGACCGCCCCTTCCCCCATCGGGTGCGCCACCGAATGCTCGTGAGAATGGCACTCGTTGCAGAGAGTAATCGTATTCTCTTTGAAATAACGCGCGTTATCCGCCCCGTGCGGCGTATGACAGGTCGTGCACTTCAGGTTGCGGTGCGGTGACGTCTTCAAATCCTCCGCGAACTTGCCCTCCATCGAATGACACCCCGTGCAGAGCAGCTTCTGTTCCATCCGCAGCAGCGGAGCCACCCCGGCCGCGTGCGGATAGTGACACTCGGTGCACTCACTCTTCTCCGGACCGACGTGCCGGTAAACCTGCTTGTAGCTCTCCTCTATGTCGTCGTGACACTCGAAGCAGACGTCACTCAATTTCCCCTTCAGGGCAAACGTCTCCTTCCCCTTCAGACTCGAATGACACGCCAGGCAGTCATCGTCAGCGAACGGAGCATGCAGCAGCGGCCGCAGAAGCCCCCGTGAGTTCGACGCATGCGGATCGTGACAGGCGGCGCAGTTCGCTCCCCGAAGGTCGTACCCCTTGTGGATAGCCGTGAACCTCTGATCGATGTCATGGCAATCCGAACAGAGTGAAAAAACCTCTTGCTTGACCAGCTTGTGTTCATCCGTGGCGTGAGCGTCGTGACAGGTCGTACACGAGCCCCGCTTGACCGGGTCGTGCACCACCGAGCTGCCGAACCAGCCCTCGACCTGGCCGTGACAGCTGGCGCATAATTCCTTCTCCCCGGCCAATAGTTGATCCGCTTCGGCGGACCCGTGAGGATCGTGGCAGGCCAGGCAGCGGCCCTTCGCAACCGGTTCGTGCACCGTCGCACGTTCATGCTTGCGCTTCTCGGCCGCATGACACTGGTAACAGAGCTCCTCCGACTCGTATTCCAGAAGCGCTGCATGCTCCGAGGCATGAGGGTTGTGGCACTGGGAACATTTGCCCGACTTCAGCGGACTGTGCACGTGCTTCTGTGATAATGCCGCTTCAAAATCGTCGTGACACTGCAGGCAAACCGTCGGTTCGTCCACCTCCCCGGGCTGGCACATCGCCAGAGGCGTCAAGGCCAGCAGAGCCGCCAGCAAGCCGCCGGTCAGTTTTCCGTAATGAATCATTCAGAACCTTTTCGTTTCTTCCCTTCCGCTTCGTGACAGACGCCGCATTCCCCCTCCCCGAAGGGAGCGTGAACGTTGCGGTTGAACAGCCCGTCGCTTTCCGAAGAGTGAGGATCGTGACAGTCGGTGCAGACCAGCTCCGCTCCGGCCACGTCGAAATGCTTCGCCCTGAAGGCTTTATCCTCCCCGTCGTGACAGGCCAGACATTGGTCCGGAACTGCCGGTTGCGTCAGCTTTGCCGTCTGCGAAAAGTGGGGAGCGTGACAGTCCAGGCACATCCCCTCCTCCGCCGGGTAGTGAGGCATTTCCGAACGCAGGTGGGATTCGATGTCCGAATGACAGGAGAGGCAGAGGTACTTCGGCTTCTCCAGCACCATCGCCGTATTGGTGCTCCAGTGCGGAGAATGGCACTCCACGCACTGCCCCGCCGCCACCGGCTCGTGTACTGACAGGTGCGATGCCGCGCCCGCAGAGATGTCATCGTGACAGCTAACGCATAAATCCGTCATGTCTGCCGTCAACAGGTTGTTGTGCTGGCTGGCGTGAGCCTGGTGGCAGTCTTCGCAGAGCTTCTCTTCGAAGGGCACGTGCGTAACGGCATTCTCCGGGCGGTGCAAGAGGTCCTCATGGCAGGAGGAACAGAGATCCTCCCGCGAACTCTTCAGGAAATCGCTCGTGCTCGCGACGTGCGGATCGTGGCAGTCGCTGCAGCGTCCGTTTCGCACGGGCGAATGAATGTACGTCTGCTTGAACTCGCTCTCCGCGTCGGAATGGCAGGTGTAACAGATCGCATCAGTCTGATCGGCCAGGAGCGCTTTGTGGTCGCTGCCGTGAGGCTTGTGACAGTCCGTACAGACCCCCTCGACAAACGGATAGTGCTCAACCTTGCGGTCCTCTGAAACCCCCACGTCCGAATGGCACTCCAGGCACACTTCGTTGACCCCGCCTGCCAGCAGCTTTCTCTTCTCCTGCCCGTGTGCATCGTGGCAGTTGCTGCACGATTCCACCGCCGGAGCGTGCGGGAATCTGCCCGCCAGGTTTGCCTCCTTGTCGTCGTGACACTGCAGGCATAACTGGTTGTCGTCGTATTTTACCAGGTGGCGCCCCACCGCGCTGTGAGGATTGTGGCATGTCAGGCATTCGCCCGCCGCTACCGCGCTGTGCACACCCTCGGGCACCGTCTCGCCCTCATCGTGACAGGTCAGGCAGAGTTCCTCCACCGGAGCCGCCAGAGCGAACGGTTCGGAGTCTGTTGGAGAGTTGTGACACATCTCGCACTCCCCCCCGGCCATGGGAGCGTGAACGCTGCGACCCAGCAAGCCGCCTTCGGGCGAAGCATGCGCCAGGTGACAGACGGTGCATTCCTTCTCCCCCACCGGGTAACCCCGGTGACTCTCCTGGAATGCCTCCTTGCGAACCTTGTGACAGTCTTGACACAACTCCTGCTCGGATTGAACGAGGAGAGCCGGATACTCGCCCCCGTGCACCTCATGACAGGCGTAACAGCTCCCTTTAAGGGCGTCGTGGCCGGTGGCTGCTGTGTACTCCCGACCCGAGTGGCAGCTGACACAGAGTTCATCGCCCGGAACCTTCAGGAGCATTTTGTCATCCGAAGCGTGAACGTCGTGACAGTCCAGGCATTTCCCTTCTTCTGCGGGAGCGTGTTGATAGGCTCCGCCGAGGTGCAAGTCCTCTGTACTGTGACAGTCGAAGCAGAGCTGGTCCGCCGGCTTCTGCAGACGCAGCGCCCCGATGCGACCGTGAGGTTTATGACAGGCGGCGCACTCCTCCTGCTTGACCGGTCGGTGCAGGTGACGCCCTTCAAACTGATTCAACTCGTGGCAGTCCGAACAACTGGCTTTCTTCTCGAAACGCTTCCCCTTTTTTACCTGTGCCGAGACTGTCCCGGCTGTCACCAGGGCCAGAAACAATCCGGTTGTCGCCAGTATGGAGATGGCCCGGTGCCGTATAATTCTCTTCGTCCGGCATCGGCGGTGATCACCGCTTCTCGGTTTGAATGTCATCGTCTATCACTCGTTTCTGCTTCCGCCGATCACCAGGTTGTCCAGGACTCCCTGGTTGATGACGATTTCGGAATTCGACCTCAACGACTCCAGGACTTCGTTCAGGACACGCGTGAATTCCTGTTGGTAGAGATGCCTTTCGATCCCTTCCGCTACCGTGGTCAGCTCGAGGACCTCGCCCGGCTTTCGGTCGTTTATCCTTAGTATCGTGTATCCTGCCATGGACTGATAAGGACCCAGGATCTTACCCGGTTGGGCTGCCTCCAGGTCCCCCTGCATCGTGCTGGGAAACTCGCTGGTCTTGGCCCAGCCGAAATTCCCGCCTCTCTCCGCATAGCTGTCCATAGAACTCTTCTTCGCCAGCCAGGAAAAGTCCGCCCCCTCCTCCAGGCGGCTGATCAAGACGTCGGCCTCCTCCTCGCTGTCCGTGGATATCTGGCTCACGTTTACGGAACTGGCCCCCCGGAAATCATCTGCATGTTCGAGGTAGAAGGCTTCGACCGCCTTCGGAGTGATCTTCACCCGCGGCGATACCACCTCCTCAAGATACCCGTACAGCAGCAGGGAGTCGAGCAGCACCTCCGCCCTCGCCATCACCGACGGTTCGTCCATGTAACGGCTTCCCCCCAGTTGCCACCGCGCATTAATTCGTACTTCAGGTCGGCCGGTACCACCTCCCGGTCTCCCACCCAGGCGACTATCACCCCTTTGCCCTCGGCGGCTTCGAATTTCGAATTGGAAATGTCGCTTAATTCCGCCAGTAAATCCTCATCTATCTCGACCGGGTACTTCGACCGGAGGTTTTCGAAATAGGCCTCGTTCGCTGCTGCCTTCTTACGGTAAATCAAGATGCCCTCGATGTTCCCACGGTAGGTTTCTAATTCGGAAGGATCGGCGGGCTTTTGATCGCTGGAGCGGAGGAGGCAGAATCCCTCCCGGTAGGCAAAGGATTCGCTGATCTCGTCGAGCCGCAACGTTTCCAGACGCTCCCGGAAGACGTTTTCGATGTCGATCCAGTGGATGAAGCCGTGATCCCCGCCGCGGTGGCGCCGTGTATCTAGGGAGTATTTCTCGGCGAGCTCCTCGAAGGACGAACCGTTCAATATCGCTTCGCGCAGACTATCCCCCAGGCTCTTCTCGCGCACGGTGAGGGTGTGAAAGCGGAGTTGCCGGTACTGCTCCTCGAAAAATGCGCCGATCTCCTCGTCACTCGCACTGAATGTATCCGGAAGCACAGCTTTGTAGAACAGAATCTGTGCCAGTTTCAGCCGGTGAGCTTCAACTCGTCTGGACACCTCAGGCTCGCGATCCATCTCCAGTAACAGAGCTTCCTGGATCAGCAGGCGGTCGTTGATCAGCTTGGTCAAGAGTCTGTCCACCTCGAAGTCACCCCGGTGGGTTTCCTCCTGGCCCTCGTGTAATTGCATGAGTTCGTCAATTAGCTCGGAAACGTAGATGGCCTCGCCGTTGACGATGGCCAGCGTCGAGTCATTCGATGTGACCGGCTCTGTCGCCATACTTTTGGCGCCGGCGCTGAAAATCCAGACGCAGAACAGGATAGGTGTGATGTATCTCATCTCGGTCGTACAATGTTTAAGGATTTAACTTGGTTGCCGGAAGGCTGTCCACCAGACGGACAGCTGTGGCTTGCAGTAATTTCCCCGGTGATATAATCCGTCCGAGGCCTAAAACGGTCTCGTAATCGCTGCCCGACTGCTCCAGCGTGCGCGCCCAGATCATCTGTCCCGATGTTGCATCCAGCATGCGCGCATGCACTGTCACCTCCGGAGACGCCGTGCCGTCCGGACCCGCACTCAATCGGTATCCCAGAACCGAGCCGGTGATGCAGACCATCGTCGGCCATAACTCAACCAGCCGTTTCAGAGTCCCGTAGTCTATTTCGCCCGATGGTAACACGCTCTCTGATAGCAACTCGGCCTTCACCATGCCCGGTTCCACCACTCGGTATCCTTTTTTCGTGATTTCGGTGAGAAGAACGCTTGTGAGAATTTGATTCAGAGAATAAGTCGCGGTGGCATTCTCGAAAGGAATCAGAACGATCTGAGATCGTTGCGTGGTTGATAGATCTGCTCCTACCGGGTCGGCGGTATAGAGGTTCAGCCTGTATTCACTGAATGGAGCGAACAACTTGCCGATCTCACGCTCCAGCAGATCCTCTAACGAAGCTATCCTTCCGATCCCCAGAATGCCCCCGTATTCTTCTGCCGAGCTGTACCTCGTCTCCGCCCAGAGGATTTCTCCACTGCGGGCATCGATGCAACGGACGGCAAAACCGCTCTGGGGAGTATCGCCGCCCTCCAGGAGATCGATCGATCCTAATAAAATGAGATGCGTTCCCAGCTCGGTGTGTAACTGCCCCGCGGTCTCCCGGCTGATCTGCCCCGTATCCCGCACGCGGTGATGCCGTAAAACCTCGGCTGTTTTGACCTCCGCCACCGGCCGAAATCCGGAGGTTTCAAGCGCAGCATACACCAGCGGCATCACCCGCTTCTTGGCTTCGTAGTCCGACGATAAGTTCCTGAACGGCAGCACGATCAGCTCTGTGTCTGCCGCGAAAACCGCTGGAGAACCGCTGACGACAGCCAGCAAAAAGATCCTCAATATGAATTTGGCTTTCTCGATCCGCATCATCAGTCGATCAGAGTTTTCAGTATGCGCTCTACGCACTTGCGCATCGTCTCAGAAGTGGTCTTGCCGCTCAGCCCGAATAGTGAGGCGAATAAACCGCGCCGTCCTTCGCTGTGCGATACAGCCCATACCGTACTCCCGGTCTGTGTCTCGACCATGCGTAGGTCCAGGGTCACCGTGGAGGATGAAATGCCTCCGCTGCGCACCGTGTTCACTTCACTGACAGTCCCGAAAACCAGCGCTTGTACCCCCAACCGCTCCCCCAGTTGCTTGATCTGGGTGATATCCAGGGTTCCTGTCCGGGTCAGGTTGAATTCACTCAGAGCTTTTGCCGTCTCCCCGGGTTCGGTCAGGTCGTAGGTCTCGCTGGCGAGGAGTTCCGTCAGGAAAATCAGCGTCGCCTGCTTCCCGGCGCCCTGAGACTGGGACAGATTCTCGAAAGGAATCACCCCCACCGTCTCGATATAATAAAAATCGTAGGTGCGATCCAGGAATACCACCGGCCCGCCGCAGCCCGCCAGAAAAACCGTCAGGCTGAGTGCTATCGATATGAACAGGATCCCTGAGTGCTTTGCGTCGCTCTTCATGAAGGTCCCCTTAAAAGCTCGTATTGAATCCGATTCTATAAGAATCGATTTCTTCGATCTGTTCTTGTTCTATCCGGTTCAGCGAGTAACCGAAGAAGAGGTTGGTTCGGTTGCTTAAATTGTACTGACTCTGCACGTTCAGCGTTTGAGTGTGATAGCCCGAATTGCT
>JALGZU010000232.1 GCA_025774735.1 candidate division LCP-89 bacterium
CCGCCGTTATTGAGATAAGTTTCGATTACTGTCTGTTCGCCGACCGTCAGGGGATCAATCTCATTGGATGTATGCCAGATCACACAAGCGTAAAGGCCGATTTCGTCGAGTATGGCTTCACCCTGAACGGCCAGATTCCAGTGCTCAGCAATGAGTTCCAGTGAATCCATATCCTGCTGGTACCATACGTCGTATACTGCTCCACCGTCATCATCGACGATCAAATAGTCGGGACGGCCGATCATCTGAGTGATCTCTTCGACGTGCACCAGGCCCATCCCATTTTCGACACGCGTTAAGGTGAAAGTTACGTTATGCGGTACGGCTGCAGCGTTGACTGAGAACGTGAGGGGATCAGCTGAGTTATTGGCCGTCATTCCTGCGGGAATATCCCCGAGATTATTTGTCCCGTTTAAGATGGTTATATCGGGATCGCTGCATTCCAGGGTAACAACGACGTCGACTGCGCCGATCGTTGCGGACTGGTTTTCCACCGTCAGCATGTAATCGACCGTCTCACCCGGATCAGGACGCCCATCGCCGTTGCCGGCGCTGTCGTCGAAATCCATTTGGATGTAATAGAGATTCGGGTACAGCACCGAGATCGCTGCCCCCGCATCGATGCGTCCGTATCCGAGCAGGCCTTCGTAGCCGGGGTTGATGGTATCGATGTTGACGCAGGTGTCGAATATGTGCTGTTTGACCTGTTCGTTTGTCCATGCCGGTTTAGCTGCCCAAACGAGAGCTGCAAGGCCGGCCGCGATGGGGCAAGCCATGGAGGTCCCCTGGTAGGAAGCGTAGGAGCTGATCGGTACGGTGCTGTAGATATCGACGCCTGGCGCGCAGATATCGATCCAGGTGCCGTAGTTGCTGAAGCTAGCCCTGCCGTCACTCTGGTTGGTGGCGGCTACGGCGATGCAGTAAGTATATGCAGAAGGATAATGCAGGGCAGAGGTATTTTCGTTACCGGCCGCTCCAAATACCAGAGCTCCCAGGTTGTAGGCGTTCTCAATCGCGGCAGCATCCGGAGCCCAGTACTGCGCGCTACCCCAGGACAATGTGATGACGTCCGCACCGTTGTCGGCGCAGTAAGTTATCCCCTGAGTCCCGGCTTGAATATATTCACCGTCGCCAGCCTTGACAGTCATCAGTTTCGCCTGGAAGCCCAAGCTTCCTATACCCACGCCGTTGTCCGTCACGGCGGACGCATCCCCGGCGCAGTGGGTGCCATGACCTATCGATATCGGGCCGTTGTCCTGTACCAGGTTGTTGTTGAAGTACGTATTCCATCCCCAGAAATCATCAATATATCCGTTGCTATCGTCATCGACCACGTTCCATTCCATGAGTTCGATGATACCATTACCGTTCAAGTCTTCGCCGGGATTAATCCAGAGGTTGTCCCGCAAATCGCTGTGAGTCGTGTCGATGCCGGAATCCACGACGCCGACGATTACCCGGTTGTTACCCTTGACGTAATCGAAGGCAGTCGCCGCCCCTACCTGCGCCATCGCCCACTGGCTTTCAAAGGAGGGGTCGCTGGGCGTGTATGCAAGCTTGCGGATATAGTAGGGATCGGCGGTAATGGTCAAAGGCTGGTCAGCGTAAGTCTGGACAACTTCATGTAGATCGATTTCTATAGGAAACTCGATGATGTAAAATCTCGAAAGATCACGGATGGAGGGATCTTGGGGTTTCTCTGAATATTCGAAAAACTTGCTGATACGATAGACCGAGTACTGGCGAGCCAGGGCATCCAACTCATCGTGGCCAAGCAGCGCGATATCCCCATCCTGCTGCACCTCGATTCGACCGATCTCCTCCGCAAATTCAACTACGATGCGTCCTTTCCATTCCTGGTCTGCAGTCATGGGTGGGACATCTCCGAAAGCCGGGGGAGACGCCAGGCAATATGTCGCGAGAAAAGCCAGGTAAACCGTGTAACGTGCTCGCATTAGTGAACCTCTGGGGTGGGTATTTTGTCGCATCCTTTAATCATGTTGGACAGCAGAGGTAAAAGGGTCGATCCAATTGACGATTTTCAGGGGGGATTGTCATTCGCGTCAGTTGTAAGTAATATAGAAAATATAACGTTCGGTGTCAAGGGAAATTTCCGACACTTTGCACCCTGCTGACTATTTTTGACGTTGAATTTTGAGATGACGGGTCACGTCCAACTTTGATTGATTTTAATTGACATTCACCCCCCATTGACGTAAATTAAGATTTTTAGGGGGATTCCTATAATCAGCCTCAGATCCCTGCTTGTCGCAGGATGCGAAAATGAAATTTGATCTGAAAACGCCTCTGATCATCGCTTGTATCTGTGCAACAATGCTCCTCGGTGTCTTAGCCGGTCGCACGTACAATGCGCTTTACGGTCACAATGAGGTCCAGGCAGAGGGTGTCTACGCCATCGTGCCTGTCTCCCCGGGGATGAACGTCCAGGATATTGCAGAATTCCTCGAAGCAATAGGTGTCATAGAGCGTTCAAAGGATTTCATCTTCGCGGCGCGTTTCCTCAAGTTCGAGCAGAGCATTCAGGCAGGGGAATACGTTCTGCCCTTCGGAGAATCAAATTGGGCTCTATTGTCACGCCTGGTCAACGCCGGATCAAGCGCCAGTCTGATCACGATTCCAGAGGGTTATACGGTGAAACAGATCGCATCTTTACTCAATAAGAAGATAAACCTCAGTAGCGATGCTTTCATGTATGCCGTGCGGGATAGCACCCTCTTAAAGAAATACGGAATCGAAGCTCCATCATTTGAGGGATTTCTATTTCCCGACAGTTACAATTTTTACCGGTCCATGTCGACCTCATGGATAATAGATCAGTTCGCCAGGCGGTTTTTTGAGGTATATGATTCCACCATGCAGGCTCGAGCCGAGGAGCTGGGACTCTCCCTGACGGAGGTCGTAACCCTTGCTTCCATCATCGAAGGAGAAATGATATATAAGTCTGAAGCGACTGTTATTTCTGCTGTATATCATAACCGCTTAAAGAAAAAGATGAGATTACAGGCGGATCCAACCATTCAATACATCATTTCCGATGGCCCTAGACGTCTGCTTAAACGGGATTTAAAGATAAGATCACCCTACAATACCTACATGTACAGAGGCTTACCACCGGGGCCCGTCTGCAATCCCGGAGAAGCAGCTCTTTCGGCTGCCTTGTACCCAGACGACAAAACGTATCTGTACATGGTTGCTCAAGGCGACGGCAGCCACGCTTTTAACGTCAATTTCTCCGGCCATTTGCGTGATAAGGCAAAACTCGACAGCTTACGCGCCGCACTCGCACAGTCTAAAAAGAGTTACACCAGTAACGACACACCTGAACCGGCACAATAAAAAAACCACATGTTTCGTCTGGAAGATTTAAACGACGCACAACTTGAGGCCGTCAAAGCGTCAGAAGGTCCTGCACTCGTTTTAGCCGGTGCCGGAAGCGGCAAAACGCGGGTCATCACCTACCGAATTGCCTATCTTTTGCAGGAAGGACTTGCGAAGCCTTGGGAAATCATGGCAGTGACCTTCACCAATAAAGCCGCTTCGGAGATGCGTCAGCGCGTCTTCGGGATGCTGGGGCAGGAAAATTCAGATCTCTACATCGGAACATTTCACTCTTTCGGGGCGCGTTTTTTACGAAAACACGCCGAAATGGCCGGACGCACAGGCCAGTACACTATCTACGATGACGACGACAAGTCCGCTCTGATTAAAACTATTTTGAAGCCCAGAGTCGGCTCCACGGAAGTCAGAAGCTACTTGTCAGGAGTTAAATCATTTATAGAAAGAGTTAAATACAGCCGCGACGAGGCTGAGGCGTTATCCGCCGTCTCAGATCATCCTTCTGCCGATATTTTCCAGGCGACATATAAGGGTTATGAGACGGCCCTCAAGCAGAACAACGCTTTCGATTTCGACGACCTGATCCTCTGGCCCTGTCGGCTATTGCAACAAGATAAACAGCTCAGAGATAACTACCGACAACGCTTTCGCTACCTGTTGATCGATGAGTTTCAAGATACAAACTATTCTCAGGGGGAACTTGCCAGATTGTTGTCCGCACCGTCTGGCAACATCACTGCTGTGGGGGATGACGACCAATCCATCTATGGATGGAGAGGGGCTCATCTGGGTAACATCCTCCAGTTCGAAGCCGATTACAGGGGTGTAAAAACCTTCCGTCTTGAAGAGAACTACCGATCCACTCAAGCTATACTCGACGTGGCTCACCACGTCATCAAGAAGAACTCCAGCCGGCATCCGAAAGAGCTCTGGACCAGTAGAAAGGGGGGTGCCAAACCGGTCGTCATGCCTTCAAACGATGACCGCGAAGAGGCCAGGGAAGTCATCTCCCGAGTAAACGAAATTATTCGTCGGAACGACTATGACCTGGGTGACGTGGCTGTTTTATACCGAACTAACGCCCAATCCAGAGCGTTCGAGGAGGCATTACGGGAAAACCGGATGCCCTATATCATTGTCGGGGGACTCAAGTTCTACGAACGCAAGGAGGTCAAGGACCTGCTCGCCTATTTGCGTTTACTGGTCAACCCGAACGATGAGCTAAGTCTGCAGCGGATTATCAACCTACCGCCGCGGGGAATCGGTCAGAAAACGTTGGCGAGGCTGGTCGAACATGCCACTAATGTCAAATTACCTCTGGTAAAGGTGATTCCGGAGGCGGATAAAATCGATGGAATCGGGAGAAAAGCATCCGAAAGCATTGTGGAATTCAGTCGCTGGATGGTAGCCATGCGTGACCTCGCCGCCAGGGAAGACCTCTTCCACGTAGGGGAGAGGCTGTTGTCGGAATCAGGTTTACTTGACTATTACAGGAAGGAAGATGCTGCAAAATCCATGGCAAGGGAGGAGAATTTAAGCGAGCTCCTGAATGCCATCCGGGAGTACAGTTATTCCAGGCCATGCCTGGAAGATCTCGATGACTTCTTACAGGAGGTGGCGCTAGTCACCGACATCGACTCCTGGGATGCCGATGAACAGGCTGTTACGCTAATGACTTTGCATTCCGCCAAAGGACTTGAGTTTCCCGTCGTATTTATTACAGGACTCGAGGAGGGCTTGCTTCCGATCCGGAGCGCTCTGGACGAACCGGAGGAACTTGAAGAGGAGAGGCGGCTGTTCTATGTGGGATCGACGCGCGCCCGGGACCAACTCTATTTGACCTACGCGCGGAACCGGATGCGCTGGGGACAGGAAATTCCCTGGCAAATGCCTTCCAGGTTCCTGAATGAGATCCCCCGCAACAAACTGGATTACCAAGACGATCCTCGGGCATTTAACTTCGAGTCCGCCCGTAGGCCGAAGCCGAAAGGGAATACGATCGGTATTTCAGCCCTTCACGGCGCCGCGTATTCGCAACCACAAGGCAATGCAACCGAATATTCGCTGGGATCGAGGGTAAAACACAATAAATTTGGCGAAGGCGTCATCATTCACACCGAAGGCCGTGGGGAAGGGTTACGGCTTCTCGTAAATTTCGAAGACGGCGGTCAGAAACTGTTGCTGGCCAGTTACGCAAAATTGACGGTGATTTAGGATTTTATGGACCTTAGAGAACTCGTGACCGCGGCCTTGAAGGAGGACATCGAGAGCGGAGATATCACGACTGAACTGACCGTACCAGAAACCTTCTTAGGAACGGCCAGGGTTATCTCGAAGTCCGCTGGGATCATCGCCGGGTTAGCAGCGTTTAGCGAGGTTTACAGACAGGTTGATGAATCCTTGCAGGTTGAGACCGATTTCAGGGATGGAGATTCCGTCGCGCCAGGTGACGACGTCATTGTCCTGTCAGGCGCTCTTGCATCCATTTTAAAAGGGGAGAGGACGGCGCTGAACTTCCTGGGGCGATTATCCGGTATCGCCACGCTTACGGCGCAATTTGTCAACCGGGTTGAGGGAACCGGTGCCGTCATTCTGGATACACGCAAGACAACCCCGCTCATGCGTCATCTTGAGAAGGAGGCGGTGTGTTCGGGAGGTGGCGCCAATCATCGCTTCGGCCTCTACGACATGGTACTGGTTAAGGACAATCACGTGGCAGCTGCTGGAGGCATTGACAAAGCGCTAACGCGGATTGACGCGAATCTGAAACTCGGTATCCTGGTCGAAGTTGAGGTACAATCACTAAGCCAACTCGATGTGGTTCTCAAACACCACGTCGACCGCATCCTTCTGGACAATTTCAGTCTGGAAACGATACAGAAGGCGGTGAAAAAAGTGGCCGGGAGGATTCCGCTTGAAGTGTCCGGAGGTATTACACTCGAAAATGTCGGGGACATCGCTTCGACCGGCGTGGAGTTCATCTCGGTTGGCGCCCTGACTCATTCACCGCCCAATTTCGATTTCTCACTGCGTATCGATGAACAACAGTGACTTCAACATTTTAATCGGAGATTCGGATCAGGTGTCGCTGGCACGGATTCGCGACCTCCTGCAGGATGACGGCTTCGGCGTTTGGACGTCGGACGATCCCGGGGAAATACTGCGCATCAGCGCTTCCGGCAGATTCGACCTGTTCATCTTCGATATCAATATTTACGCTCAGTTGACTCCACAGGGTTTCCAGATTGAAACCCGGGAGGATTCCACCCCCATCATCATCATGACGACTGATGATGATTTTGAGTTAACTGTTGCCGCCATTCAGGAAGGTGCGGTCGATTTTCTCGACAAACCGGTCAAGGTCAAGCGCCTGCTCATTACGATCCGAAACGCACTCATGCACAGCAGCAAGCTGAAGCAGATGCGCCGCGACCAGGATGAGTTGGCCTCCTTGAAGGAACTCTACGAGCGCATCATCAACGGGATCGACTACGGCATCGTGGTATTGGATCAGAACCTGAAAATTGAATCCATCAATGACTACATTGAACGGAAGCGGCAGAAGGAGAAATCCAATTATATCGGGAAACACTGTTACCGCTATTTTTACGATCGCACATCCATCTGTGACGAGTGCAAAATAAAAGATGTCTTCAACACTGGACTGCCCGTTAAATATAATCTGGTCAATAAAGCGGTTGGGGGCCTGAATTATTACCTGGAGGTGGAGGCGTTTCCCCTCTTCGATCAAAAGGGGCTGGTCAACCGGGTTGTACAGCTCGTCAAAGACGTCACTGAGCGCATCCATCTCGAGAAGGAACTGCGTGAGAAGAAAGAGTACCTTGAGAGCCTGGTATCTCATGCTCCTGTAGGCATTTTTTCCACAGATGCTCAAGGATTCATTCGCACCGCTAATCTCACTTTTGCGCAGCTGATAGGTGCAAAAAATCCACAGGATACGCTCGGATTGAACGTCCTCGAAAATGAAGATTTCAAGACGATCGGATTGGACAAGGAGTTCCGCAAGGTTCTGGAGGAAGGCCAACACCTCGACCTGCCGGAAATTCGCTGTCATAAGGCCTGGAGCCAGGGGACAATCTGTGGACTGCGCGTGGTCCCACTCAGAGGTGAAAACGAAGAGATAAACGGACTGATATCGACCGTCGCAGACGTGACTGAGAAGTGGCGGCTCGAAGAGAGTTACCGGAAGCGAATTACCGAACTTTCCATCTTTAAAGCAATTGGCGAGCTACTGCAGAGCACCATCGAACCGTTGGACATTTACACCATCGCACTTATTGGAATTACGGCGGGCAAAGGTCTTGGTTTTAACAGAGCCTTCCTCTTGCGGTACGATAAAAGTTCCAACATGTTGACCGGTGAGGCTGCAATCGGTCCTTCAGACACTGCCGAAGCCAGCCGCATCTGGTCAGAGCTTGACGAAGAGGACCTCTCGCTGATAGAGATCTTCGAGAAGTACAAAGAGGATCGGCATAACCACGACGTTCAAATCAATCAGATTGTAAGACAATTAGAAATACCGATAACCTGGGAAGAGGGTTTCATCCAGGAAGTTCTGTTTCAGAGCCTCCCGAAAAAAGTTAACAAGGGGGATCGAAGCGAGTATGCGGACCAGAAACTAATCGCTAAAGCCCTCGATACCGAAGAATTCGCGGCGGCTCCCATCATCAGTCGCGGGAAACCCGTGGGTGTGATCATCGCCGACAACCAACTCTCAGGCAAGGGAATCACCGACGAGGATCTCAACCGGCTGAGCATTATCGCCAATCAGACCGGTGCGGCTGTCGAAAATTCCATGCTTCTCCAGAACCTCGAAGAGAAAGTCGAAGCACTACGCCAGGCTTATACGGATTTGAAGGAAAATAGAGATTTACTGTTGCGGGCGGAACGGCTCTCGGTGGTGGGGGAAGTCGCCGCCTCAGTTGCTCACGAAATCCGGAATCCTCTCACGTCGATCGGGGGATTTACACGAGCGGTTCTGCGAGATCTTGAGAAATCGGAGAAGACCCGCACGAATCGCCGTTTCCTGACGATTATTCTCGAGGAGGTCAAGCGCTTAGAACGCATTGTCAACGATATCCTGGGCTTCGTCAAGCCGGTTTCATCCCGGTTTGCCCACAAAGATCTTAACGCGGTCATCGAACAGACTTTCAGCATGATGGAAGGAGAAATCGATCAAAACCGGATCATTATCACGCGGGATTACGACGAGAATCTCCCTGATATCTGGATGGATGAAGACCAGATCAGACAGGTTATCTTGAATATTTTCAGAAATGCCATCCACGCAATAAAGGACGGCGGGATGCTGTCCGTGATCACACAGTTGGATCAAACACACGCCAAAGTGTACATAGCTGACACGGGTGAAGGTATTCCCAAAGAGTACCATGGAAAACTTTTCACCGCCTTCTTTACGACCAAGACGACGGGATCGGGCCTGGGATTGACCGTTTCAAACCAGATCATTAGAAACCATGGTGGAACCATCGAAGTGGAAAGCCAGGAAGGAGAAGGCTCCACTTTTATCATAACACTTCCGCTCCGCGGCCAGGAGGAGAAACATGAAGAAGAAGATACTAGTGGTGGACGACGAGAAGAATCTGCGCATTCTGTACCAGGAGGAACTCACTGAGGAAGGGTATCCTGGATATTCAAATGCCCGGCATGAATGGCCTTGAGGCAATGGGCCACATGTTACACAAGAACCGCAAGCAGGCAATCATCTTGAATACCGCCTATTCTCAATTCAAAGATGACTTCGAGTCCTGGTCAGCGGATGCTTACGTCGTCAAATCGAGCGATCTGTCGGAGCTCAAAGAGAAACTGCGTGAGTTAGTGGGCTAATGTCCGACAAGTTGAACATCGCTTTTCTGTGGCACATGCATCAGCCTTATTACAGGGATCCCGTTACCGGGAAGTATATTTTGCCCTGGGTACGGCTTCACGCCATGAAGGGTTACACCGATATGCTCGAAGCGGTCCAGCGTTTCGGTGAGCCAAAGGTGACGTTTAACCTCGTGCCCTGCTTGATCGAGCAGATCAACGACCTGGCTACTGGTCGAGAGACCGACTCATACTTCGATCTTTCAATGAAGCCGGCCGCCGACATTAGCCGATCTGAGCAGGATCTCATTACCACTCATTTCTTCTCGACAAATCCTGAAACCATGATCATGCCGTATCCCCGTTATCGGGAACTATATTTACGCAGGAAACGGCGCGGATCGAGAAGTTATTTAGACACGAAAGTAAAGCCTTTTTCGAATCAGGAATTTTGTGACTTGCAGGTCTGGTTCAACCTGACCTGGTTCGGTTGGGCAGCCGAAGAGAGTCATCCTGTGATCGGTGAACTGAAACGAAAGGGCCGGGACTACTCGGAAGACGACAAGAAGCAGGTCCTCCAGATACAACTCGAGGTCTTAAAAGACGTCCTTCCGGCCTATAAAAATGCCTGGAATGAGGGTGTTATAGATATTTCTACCACTCCGTTTTACCATCCAATTCTCCCCCTGCTGGTTGACAACCGGGTGGCAAAGATTTCGCAGCCACAAGACCTTCTGCCGGCGGAAACATTCTCACACCCCGAGGATGCGCAGCAACAGCTTAAGGCAGGGCGGGAGTACGTACATGAAATCCTGGGTTCGGAACCCCGCGGATTGTGGCCCAGCGAGGGATCGGTGAGTTCTGCAGCGTGCGAGATGGCGGGAGAAGCCGGCTTCGACTGGCTGGCAACGGATGAGCGCATTCTACTGGCGACTCTGTCTGGAAAAAACCGTGAAGAAATTCTCTATCATGGGTATAACTCGTCTGATACCGGGCCTGCGATCTTCTTCAGGGATCAATATCTTTCCGATGCCATCGGTTTCCGGTATGCCTCAAATCCATCTGATGTGGCAGTAGACGACTTTATGGGACACCTGGAGAATATCGCAAAATCTCAGAAGAATCCAGGTAAGAAGGTTGTGGCTATCATCCTTGATGGTGAAAACGCCTGGGAATACTTCAAGGATGGCGGGCGGGATTTTTTAAACCTGCTTTACAGCAGACTGGCAGAACATCCGCGCCTGCGGACCTGCACCTTCAGCGAGTTCCTTCAGGAAAATCCGCCGAAGCGCGTCTTGCCGGATGTGTTTCCAGCATCCTGGATCGATGGCTCCTTCCGAATCTGGATTGGTGACAAGGTAAAGAATCAGGCTTGGGACATTCTCACACAAACGGCTGCAGATCTGCAAAATGCGTCCGATAAAGTAGAGACCGAGACGGCTTTGAAGGAAGCAAAGAACTACCTTTATCGCGCTGAAGGGAGCGATTGGTTCTGGTGGTACGGTGAGCCGAATCAATCCATATTCAAGCCGGAATTCGATCAACTATTCCGTTTAAACCTGATGCAAGTATACAGGGAACTGGGGTTGGACGTCCCGGAGTCCCTACTGACACCGATCGGATCTTACGTTACAGAATCGGAACCTGGTATTTTATTTACTATCTATCCGACCATCGATGGGAGAGAAACCAGTTATTACGAGTGGATCGGCGCCAGAGAGATTCGCAGTGCTGATTATGCGGGCGCGATGAATTTGACCAGCGGCCTGATCGAGAAATTGCATTATGGTATCTCCACGACCTGTCTGTTTTTACGGGTGAACGTTTCTGATAGGTTTTATGAAGAAGATAACTTGCACTTGATCGTACATTTCAAAACTGACAATCCTGGCATGATCGATATTTCAGGTTTCGGTGAAATGAATCTCAATGTCGAGCAATCCGGAAAAAAGTCCACTAAAGGAGATTTGAAGGCTGCGTTCGGCCAGATTCTCGAAGTTAAAATTCCTATCGACGTCGCCCAAACGGATCATGATCAAATAAAATTTGCAGTCGCGCTCTTACAGAATAAATTGGAAGTTGAGCGTTGGCCACGTGATGGCTGGTACTCATGTCCCTGGCCAGCTTCGGATTATCTGACTGAAAACTGGTTGTTATAAGGAGACCTTCATGGCGAAGTTAGGCGCTTTTAGCCTGGTTTTACATTCTCACCTGCCTTATGTGTTTTCACATGGAAGATGGCCGCACGGACTGGACTGGCTGAACGAAGCGGCATCGGAGACGTATCTCCCGCTTCTCAGGGTTTTCGATCAATTGGCGGCTGAAGGACATTCTGCGAAAGTCACCATCGGTCTGTCGCCTGTGCTCTGTGAACAGTTGGCAGATCCGATGTTCAAGAACGAGTTCAACGCCTATCTCACCATGAAGATTGAGGCGTCGAAGATCGATCAAACCGCCTTCATAAACGCCGGACAGAACGAAAATGTCCGCCTGGCGAAGAGCTGGGAGACGTTCTACTCCGATTTGTCGAGAGATTTCGATCAGAAGTACGATTCGAATATTCTCGCTGGCTTCAAGAGG
>JALGZU010000233.1 GCA_025774735.1 candidate division LCP-89 bacterium
ACCACCCAAATCTTCATCGGTATGGCGCTGGGAATCATCGCAGCAACCGCCTTTGGAGAGGGCATACTGCCCCTGGCCAATCCTTTGGCCGACCTCTTCCTGCGCCTCCTGAAGATGATCATCGTCCCCCTGATCATCACCTCCATCGTCTCCGGGGTGTCCGGGGTGGGCGGAGCGGGCAACCTGGGACGCATGGGTTTGAAGACCCTGGCCTACTACGTCACCACCAGCATGTTGGCCATCTTAACGGGTCAGCTGCTGGTCAACCTGATCGCCCCCGGCGCCGGAGCTGAGCTGGGCCTGCAGAGCGAGCCCGAAGCTGTCTCAGCCTCCGACCAGAGTCTCTGGGGCATTCTCCTGCGCATGATCCCGGTCAATCCCATCGAAGCCATGGCTCAGGGTCAGATTCTGCCCATCATTTTCTTCTGTATCCTCTTCGGCATCTTCATGATCCAGCTGGAAGGCCGGAGACGGGATACCCTGGAGACCCTGTTTGAAGCTGGCTTCGAAGTCATGATGAAGTTAACCCGCTTCGTCATCGCCCTGGCGCCGCTGGGCATCTTTGGCCTGATCGCCCGCATCGTCGCCACCACCGGTGTCGAACCCTTCAAGTCACTGGGGATTTACTTCGTCACTGTCTTAGCCGGGCTCTTCATCCACGCCGCCATTACCCTGCCGTTGCTGTTACGCATCTTGGGCAGACTCAAGGCCAATAGATATGTCAAAGCCATGTCCCCCGCCCTGCTGACCGCTTTCTCGACCAGTTCGTCCTCGGCCACCCTGCCTCTGACCATGGGGTGCGCTGAGGACCGCGCCGGCATCTCCAACCGCACCACCAGCTTCGTCATGCCTTTAGGAGCCACCATCAACATGGACGGTACCGCCCTGTACGAATGCGTGGCTGTTATCTTTATAGCCCAGGCATATGGCATCACGCTCAGCATGCCCCAACAGGCCATGGTGGCGATCACGGCCTTACTGGCCTCCATCGGTGCCGCCGGTATCCCCATGGCGGGACTGGTTATGATGAGCATCGTCTTGAAAGCGGTAGGACTGCCCCTGGAGGGTATCGGATTGATTTTGGCGGTGGACTGGAGGGCTGTATTGAAAAACGAAAGGGCACCTGAGAAGGTGCCCTCTTTTATGTTAAGGGGTGATTGGAAAACGCCGCCTGATAGGCGGTTGCTTATCCTTTCACCCCGGGAATTAATTGACGTATCCCAGGGATTTCAGGCGCTGAATCTTCTGGGGTGAAAGGTTCCTGAAACTGAAATCGGTGACGGCCGGAGTGCGGTCAATCTCGTCTTGAAGCAGAGTGCCCAACAATTCGCTGACAGCTCTCTCAGCCGGGTAGAGGTTAACCTGTTCGGATGGATCGG
Organism: candidate division LCP-89 bacterium; assembly: GCA_025774735.1. Next base: position 1,380 of record JALGZU010000233.1, read on the forward strand.
ATGATAGGTTGAACAGCAGGGTGTCCACAACCCCGGTGGAAAGGTTCTCCTGTAAAATCAGCTTGTAAGGATCGAGTATTACAGCACTCGAAAGAAGCTGCCCGAATTGCACCATCATGTACCTGGGGCGCCGGGAGTCGGGATAAGGCTTCAGTAGAGACCACCCGGCCTTATTCGATAACCCGTCTTCGACCCCGGCCAGATCTAGGATCGTCGGGGCGACATCCACCAGGGATACTCCGGCAGGTTGATCCGGGAGGTCTACTTCGAATTCCGGGGGAATGTGAATGATCAGGGGTACATGTACGAGCTCATTGTAGAGTGAGGATTTATGGCCGATCCGGTCGCGCTCCAAAAATTCCTCCCCGTGATCAGCGGCAATGACCAAAATCGTGGTTTTACTCATGCCCAATTCTTCCAACTTCAACAGCAGATCCGCCACGGCGCGATCGGCCCTCTGCACCCCATCGCGATACCGCTGCTTCACGGTCTCGGCGACTTGAGCTTGATACCTCTTGAAGGTGACTGGATCAGATCGCTCCTCTTTACTCATACTGGAAAGATGATAGTATCCGCTCAACGCTTCAATGTCCAGGATACCCTTGTTGAAGGGCTCAGCAAAATATGGCGCGTGAGTTTCCATGTAATGCAAGTAGAGGAAGATCGGTTTTGAAGAATTACTTTTCAGGACCTCTGCAGCTTTTTTATTCACCGCGGGCCATTCCGCCACGATAATATCGTTTGAAATAAACCCGAATTGGTAGGCGAGTTCGTTCATAATCCAGGGACAGGGAAAAAAGGTGCGGTACGGCAGCATCAGCTGCTTTGCACCCCGTCCGGCGGTAAACTCGAATCTGTCGAAGGAACCGTTGAACCTGTACACCGGCGATATGAATTCGTTTGCGGAGAATCCAGCCGTGTAGTAACCGTTTTCGCGCAGAGTGCCGGCCACGGTCGGAGCGTCCCTGGAAATCTGCCAGAGATCTCCGACGTCGATGGAATGGGGTAGCTGCGAGGTCATCAGAGAAGCTACAGAGGGAACCGTCCACGACGAGGTGGAATAGCAAGCTGAATAGCTCTTTCCGGATCGGGCCAGGCTATCGATCACCGGCGTCAGGGATGAGCCGTCAGCTCTCTCCCCGACGTAATCGGTACGCAAAGCGTCGAAAACGATGAGAATTACATCGGGACTGTCAGAAGTAGAACGTTGTGGATGGACTGAATTCCCGTAGGAAGGCTCCACACCGTGCGTCCATCCCAGGACGAGAAGCGTCAGGATAACTGGCAGCCAGATGGCGCCTAATTGTAAGGAGCGGTCTCGAGCGAAGACTCTGCTGCTGAACTCGGTAAGTAACAGCGCGCCGGAAAGAAAAACAGGTTGCAGCAAGAAGTTAGTTGGTGAAAACAGATTATAGTCAAAATACCGGTAGGTCACTTTGGTGCTGAGGATCAGATAAAGCAGGAAACCGAAAAAATACACCAGCAACTGCCGGGAATCAGGGAGTCTCCCTTCACCTTCCAGCTTCGCAAGCTGCCGATTGAGGATCAAACCCAGGAGGTAAAAGAGGGGTATCCAGAGGAGGTTAACGAGGTAACTCAGGCGGATCGAATCGATGCCGAAAATCACTATCGACAATTCCCGGGTTAGATCCCCCCAGAGGAACAAAGTAACGATGACCAGGAGCCAGACGTATCTTTGACCGGACCAGCGACCACGGGCAATCCATCTCAAATGGACAAGCGTCAGAAGTTCGGCAACGCCGCCGAACAATAGGAACAACAGGCTGTAGTAGAGAACTCCCCAGAGTGTCCTACGTAATTCGAAGGCGTAAATCCCAACCACACTGCTGATCAGATTTTCCCACAGCAAAAAAGCGATACCTACGTAAATGTACAAGCTGATTCGGTATCTTTTGGAAGCCGTGCTGAGTATCATCGTGCGAGTCCCAAAATCAGTAAGTTCAGTATCGTCGGCCGTTCGCAGGAGTGTAACTTGATGAGTTTTGCCTTTTCACACCTGGTTATGAATAGTGCATATTATGCACTATTCATGCGGGAAAATGCAATTATTTCCTCCAATTAATAACGAAATATATTCACAACACCTGAGTCACCACCGTTATTGTCTTATTAATGCAATATTAATGCCTGAGTCAGTGAAGTATCTTCGAGAAGTTAGGAACTGACACATCAACCAAAAGAAAAAGGCGAGCCTCTGCTCGCCGTTTTCGCAGTTGTACGGAATGATTACGCCTAAAGGTAATGGATATTGCAGAATCTAAAATTTTGGTTTTCTTCTCTCCACGAACGCCGTCAATCCCTCCTCAAAATCCGGACTGGCGGCATTATCCACCTGCGCCAGCCGTTCAGCCTCGATATGCTCTTCGAGACCACAATTAAAGCCTTCGTTCAGGAGCGATTTGGCCCGGCCGACCGCTTCCCGGGGGCTGTTCGCCAGCATCTGTGTGAGGCTTTGCAGTTTCTCTTCAAACTGATCCGCTGGAGCGATCCAGTTGATCAATCCCCATTCTCGCGCCGTGGCGGCATCGATTTCGGTCGGTAGCATGGCCAGTTCGCAAGCCCGGGAATAGCCCACCAAACGCGGCAGAAACCAGGTCCCGCCTCCGTCCGGTGATAGCCCGACTTTGATGAAAGCCTGCGCGAAACGGGTTCGTTCTTCCGCCAGTTTCAGATCGCAGGCCAGCACCAAGTTGAAGGCGAATCCCGCGACAGCGCCGTGCACGGCTGCGAGGACGGGTTTGGGGATCGTGCGCAAAGCCATAACCATCCGGCCGAACGCCGACAATGGCGCCCGGAAATAGGCCGCACGATCCTTTCCATCCCGGACGTACCCCAGCATCTCCTGGATGTCGCCGCCCGCCGAAAAGACTCTACCTTCTCCCCTGAGGACCACTACCCGGACGGCCTCGTCGTCCCTGAAATCTCCGAGAATGTTTAGGAACTGATTCGCCAACTCCAGATTGAAAGCGTTCAAGCTTTCCGGCCGGTTCAGCGAAACGGTTCCGACGGAGCCATCGACGCGTGACAGCACCAGTTGCGATGACTTATCCTCCACCATCGCCTCCTTTCATTGCGGCGGCCAGGTTACTCGCGCGCGAGGATGGAGATATTGCCGTTTGTCGCCAAAATTGTGATTGAAGCCTCACCGCCGCCGATGATCCCGATTTTCGCCGTGGGCTCATCCAAGCTGTAGTCGACGAATGTAAATCCCGAAACCGTCACAGTGCCTGTCACCGTCGAAGCGGAGAACACCGCTGAAACGTTAAGCGGCAAAGTCAGAATGATGTTCCCGTTAGTCGCCTGTAGAAGGGCTGACTCGCCGAGTTCGAGGGTAGCCAGGTCACAATCGATATTGCCGTTGGCGATCGACCCGCTGACACCGCCGCCGAGATTATCAACCGTAATCATGCCGTTGACTATCTGTATGGCCGCGCCGGATGCCATGTCCGTCACCACAACGTTTCCGTTGACCACGGAGAGCATGTAATACAGCGTAGCAGGGGATGATAACTCGAAATCGCCATAGTAGTTGCGTTCGCTGCCTCCGTCCGGCATCTCGGCTTCCAGCATCAGGGTGTCACCCGCTATGGTTTCCGTAACGACCACGCAATCGAGATGTGCATCGGCGTCCTCCTGGCTGAAACTGGTGCAGGTCCGGGAAATCAGTGCTATGATGCTGTCACCTGCAACCGCCGTTACTGAAATATTCCCGTTTTCGGTCGACACCGCAACCTCGTTCAAACCTGCAACCGGCCAGGCCTGCGTCTGGGTATCGATAGCTTCATAGATGGTTTCGTCGGTGGTCGTCTCACAGCCGATCAACAAGATCGCGACGAAAAGAAGTGGCCAGAATCGCTTCATGATTACCCTCCGCGTTGGGGATTTTAGTTCACGGTCAAATCGTGAACGTAATTGGCTTTGTTATGATCTGGGGTAATATATGACTACGGCAGGAAAATGTCAAGTGAAAACGGAAGTGTTATGTGGGTTTTACGTCAGAGGTCAGACTGTGTTTAAAAGATAAAAAAAGGCAGGGATAATTCCCTGCCTTCAGTTCAGGTGATGGGATCTGTCTTCGCCATTTCATCGTCTCTGATACGCTGGGTTAGTGAAAAGCTTTGGTTATGATCACAATCGAAGCAAAGACAAGCATCGCATTCGCCGAAATCACCCAGCCGTAGAACAGACCACCCCTCTTCCCGGTCTCCTCTTTGTGGATACTGCTGTAACGATGAGCATACCAGGGCAGCAACAATCTCATCAGGAAGAAATTGACGGGCACTTCCCGTTTCCTCAATTCAGACAGGATAACCAGGGAAATGGTGACGTAGACCACTGCGGATATTATCAGCATCGTAATCCAGAGTACTCAGTTTTCTCAAAGCGAAGGAAACCTAAATAAATTCGGTATCTTCCTTCTCGCGCAGGAATATCATTCCCAGAATCACGCAGGAGACCGGCACCAGGATCAGTGCAATCGGCGCCAGAAACAGCGTCAGCTCGCAGATGGCGGCGATCAGCGTAACGATGGCGAATGCTGTGAACAGATCACCGAGCTTATCCTTCGCGCCCAGAAGCTTGATCCCGATGAGCAGGTCGATGACGCCGATGATGAGTAAGTTCACGACCATCAAGGCGCCTTGCGTTATCGCAACGGTCATTTCCTCTACAGGCCACATGACGATCATGAAGACCTTTATCCCCAGAGATTCGAGCTGGAAAAGGATTAACAAGAGGATGCTCAGGATGATCAAGGTATTTATCCTGCGGAAATCGTAGCGTTCTGTCAGGAGCTTTCGCAAAGTTAAATACACGTAAACGGCGATCACTGTATGGGCCAGAAAAATGATATCAGCTAAGCCGAAACTCGGAACGAAGTAACCTGCCCGCTTGATTCCGATCAACTGCTGAAAGAAACCGAGTAAGAATCCCAGCGGGAACAGCACGCCCATGGCGATGGCCAGCCATCCTGCCAGCGTATAAGTAGTTCCAGGGGCATTGACGGTCTCCTGCGATTCCAAAACGTTCTCATTCATGGGATACCTCCACATTGGTTCTATCAGGCGTATATTCGAGAATGTCGCCGGGCTGGCAGTCGAGCTCTTTGCAGATTGCCTCCAAAGTGCTGAACCGCATCCCCTTGACCTTCCCGGTCTTGAGCAGCGAAAGATTGGTTACCGATATACCGATCCGTTCCGACAGATCGTTCAGTCTCATCTTCCGTTTTACCAGCATTAAATCGAGTTTCACTTCAATTGCCATGCGTCTAATATAATAAATAAATTTATGTTTGTCAAGGATTTTTTTATGTTTTATTTAAAATAATTTATGTTTTATTAGTATTTCCGGAACATCGAAGCGAAACCTAAAACGAAATGCAGTCATTCCTGCCAATAAGAGCCCTTACAGGCTTGTCAGGAATGACTGCATTTCGCTGTCGCAAAACTTCTACCTGCCAGTCAGGATTAGACCTGAAGCCAAGATCACATCCCGCTCTGGCGCTGTCCTGACAACACTTCTAAATTCCTCCCGATCAGATGATAATCCTCATGCATTCCGATGCGTCTCAGTTTACCTAAGGTCGCTTCGCTGAAATCCTCTTCGGTGGGCCGCCCCAATAGCATCTCCGTCTCTTCCTGGGTAAAAACAGCGACATGCTCAAACTTCTTCCGGAATGGCTTGTTTTCAGGACAGACGTCCTGGCAGGCCATACAGCCAACCAGGCAGGTGTGCCATGCCGGCTCGACCCAGTCCGGGAAAGGGCCGGTTGCTTCATTGTAAAAGGTGATACACCGTTCGGCATCCACCAAAAACCGGTCCGTGAAGATGGCGCCGGAAGGACATTTCTTTATGCATGCTTCGCATTTCTGGCAGCGCTCGAGCATCCGCGATTCCCCCCATTCACCATATGAAAGCGGCGCATCAGTGTAAAACGCCACCAGACGATGGTAGCTTCCCAGACCCTCAGCGTAGACGATGTTGTTCTTGCCGTAGTCCCCCAGGCCGCACCGGACGGCCAGGAGCTTTTTGGGGAGGGAAGCGGTCACCAGCCTATAGCCTTCAGGTTCAAGAGCTTCCCTGATGCAATCATGCGCCTGCCAATCCGTGTCATCGGTATACGTGGGAGGTACAATGGTCTCGAACGGTTGCCCGTTCAGTGTGAAGGCCGCCTTCAATGCCGCGTGTGGCGCCGTTACGGCGATGATCGAGCGTGCTTCGCGGAGCTCATCCGGTACGCTGAAGACAAACTTCGGGATATACTGCCGGCGGAATTCCTCACCCAGAAGGCCTTGTTCAAGAAGTTCTTCAATGTCGCCCTCTAAATCGCCGAGACACTCCACCGGTACGATTCTCGCCCGAAAGCCTAAAGAGGCCAGATCAAGTAGAATCCGGGCGGATAAGTCGTCATCATGAAGCATAATACCATTACTCCCATCGCGGATTGTTCAGTGCAAGTAGATCCGCCCGGTCTACTCATCCACATATAATGTTACTTCGATGATCGTTTGCCGCGTGCAATCGAGAGGAGCAGTACGATACCCGCTATAATGAGCAGAATCGGTACCAGAGGTAGGTCCGGCTGGAACAAATCCCAGAGTCCGCCAATGACGAAGATCAGACCGACAACCACCCAGAAACCCTCGAATTTGAGATTATATCTCCTGCGCGCCACTTGAATGCCCAGGGTAATGATACCAATGCCCAGCAAACCGATCCCGATGTTCAGGTCCGCCAGAAACGAAATCCCCACCCAGATGAAAAAGAGAGCCCATCCTATGGTACCCAATTTGCGGTCCCATTCGTTTGTTTCAGCAGTCTTGGGCTCTTTCACCTGGGTGGTATTCACCTCGTTCGATTGTTGGCTCTCCATGATAGAACCTCCTGATTAAAGCCGGGTAGAACGGCTATTTGATGACGCCCTCTATTTCTTCTGAAGCTTGACCGCAGTGCCGTAAGCGAACAGCTCAGCAGCGTTCTGCATAATGGTCGATGTTGTGAAGCGAACGCACACGATACCGTCCGCTCCCAGCTCTTTCGCCTGAGCGATCATGCGGTCGATCGCCTGCTCTCGGGATTCGGCCAACATTTTGGTATATTCGCTGATCTCCCCGCCGACAACCCCGCGCAGAGAAGCCACGATATCCTTGCCGATGTGCCGGGCGCGAATGGTGTTACCCTTGACCATTCCCAGCGTTTCGGTAATGTCGTAATCGGAAAATTCGTCCTGAGTAGTGACTAGCATTTTCGTCTCCTATTTATCCACGGTCTTTGAATAGTGATCGTCTTCCTGGCTGGATAGCCTATCAGCCAGAACTTTGAAGAACAGCAATCCGATACCGATAATGGCGATCAGGCCGATGATCCCCCACGGAAACGCCGCGACCATCCCGATGATCATGGCAGCGATCCAGATGACGGCGACGATTAATAACAGCGCATAGCCCACGATTTCCATGATGATTACTCCTCTCTCCACTGAGATATATGTTGATTTCCTCTTAGTCTTTCTTTAGGCCTTCTCGCGCTTTCCGCCGAACCCGGAAATAACGCGGCACCTGCTCGCAATACTGCTCATACTCCCCGCCCAACTGCCTGAGGAGATGCTCTTCTTCCGTCATCACCATCATGTGGGAGATGATGGCAATGATCAACAACCACCCCACAGCGTGCCAGGATGGCCACAGCAGCACCACCCCCGCCGCCATCAACCAGAAGCCCACGATCTGGGGATTGCGGCTGAAACGGTAGAGCCCCGACCGCCTCAGACTGGCGTGCTTCTGGCCGAAGGTTGTCCCAAAGCCGAGAGAAATCATGGACACAACCATCACAGCAATCCCAGTAGTCGTAATGATAATGCCCAAAAAACGAATAATGGGATGAACCGGTGCATCAGCAAACCAGAAGAGCCACCAGTCCTGCGGATTGTAGATACTGGGGAAACAGACGATCATCCCCCATACGACAAGTTCCAGAAAGATTGTAAACGGAGTAGGGCGGCCTTTCAGCCGGTAATCGCGCCGGACCAAGATGCGGAAGACAACGAAGGCGGTCACCAATAACAGGAGGGCTGAAACCAGGTAGAGATAAAGAAACATAGCGCTGTTCCTCACCGTGCTGGCGGGTTGTGATCAGAATATACGACCAAAAGGGGAATTTGTCAAGAGGAATTGAAGGAGGTACCTGTCGGGAGGGGCATAAGAACCCACAATCATTCGACCAGGAGGAAGGCGTAGCGGTCCATCTTCTGCTTGTAATCCCGTACGACTTCGATGGGATAACCGGCACCACGCACTGTGGCGAACACGTCGATGGCCATACCTTCCGGGCTGGGGCGGGACAGCTTCGGATTCTTGCAGTGTTCGCGGCTCTTCCCGCATTCCTCACATAAACCGCACTCGTCCATGAAGAGGAGGAAGGCCTTGTAATAACCCCGCAGAAATACCTCCCGCTCCAGCTTGAGTAGTTTTTTGTTGACGCCTTTGCTCCATTTATGCCGCGCATCCGGATCGTCGACGCGCTTCTCGAAGTGGAACAGAGCGACGCCCGTATAATCGCCGAAAAACTCCCGGCATTCTGGCACGGAAGGATTGTTCGGCGGGCAGGAACCCTTCTGCCCGTAGGATCCGCAGCCGTAGATGCACTTGTTGCGAACCCATTGAGATACGACGATACTGTCGGCCTTGATCCATTTGAAATCAGTGAAACCGTGATCCTTGAAGAGCTGGTCGTGTTCGTGATGGTCGTTCATGGTGGCGTCCGGTTCTTATCAGTAAGGATGATAAAATATACCACTGCTCGGGACATCAAGTCAACCGAAAATGCGAGAGGAGGGCATAAAAAAAGCGCCAGGAGGGACCTCCTGACGCCAGAGGAAAATACCGTTCTATCAGGCCAGCGAGAGCAGCTCTTTTCGGGACTGCTTCCGGACTTGGACTTTGCCTTCGCGGGAGAGCCAGCCGATAGCCTGGTCGAGTTGCCGCTGGTTGAGCTTGGTGTCCTTCATCAGGTTGGTTACCGTCACTTCTCCGTGCCCGTCGAGATACTGCCAGATCAATCCGTTGCGTTGTATGGACGGAATATACGACCGAAATACCCGCTTGTCAAGGGAATAATGACGCCGGGAGGGGGATCGGGGGAAAACCCGGAGGAGATGGGTTGGAAATGGTTCTAAATGGCAGGGATCTTATGCCGTTCCGGCTACGCCGCCGTGCCCGGTCAACGCCCAGTGAGTGTGAATGATTTTCCACTCTCCGTCAATCCGGACGTAAACCTCGGTCGAGTTCCAATGGGTCGTATTGACGTTTCCGCTCTCCGGGTCCTTCTCGTAATCGGTGAGATTAAAGGTCAAGAGCGCAGTGTCGCCGTGAACCTGAACCCTGGGATTGTTCATCTCGAAGCGCTCGATTAAGAGTGCGTTGCGGACGGGTTCGTAGCGCTCCGTCAGAGCGTCGAGGCCGTCGACGCGCTGATCGGTGTAGGGCGAGAAGTAAGTGACTTCGGGCGCGCTGATCTCCAGGTAGCCGTCGGGATCACCCCTGCCCCAGCGGTTCAGCGCCGCTTTCTCCATGGCAATGATCGTTGCGGCGATCTCCGCATCGCCCTGCGGTGTCGTCTCCATGGTTTCTCCCACAAATCGGACCGGACGCGGGCTGCCCTTATCCCCGCGTGCGGAGCCTAATATACAACCAAACGCGCTAGAATGTCAAGGGGAAGTGAGGCTGTCGGGCATAAAAAAGCGCCGGAAGGCATCTCCCGGCGCTGTGATGAACGTGCGGCGCTTACTGGCCCCGCTTCACCTCGATGATCTCGTCCGCGGCGGCGCCGTGAGCTTCCTCGTGAACGGCGTTGGCGGCCTCCTTGTTGGGAGCTTCACAGAGGCAGAAGATCGACTTGTCCGCTTCGCTGTACCAGTAATCGACGAAATTGACCCCGTACTTGGACTGGACTTCTAAATCTTTCTGGTGGGCTTTCTCCAGCTCTTCTCCGGAAATCCCATCGACGTTGCGGTGTATATCCATGAACAGTGGCATGGTTGTCTCCTCAAGGTTTTTGAATGTAAACCCGGCATGAAGTCCGCTGGTGGCTGTCCCTCTGTTAGTTATGACCCTTGCCGGATTTTGTCATACTAGACGTGAC
>JALGZU010000234.1 GCA_025774735.1 candidate division LCP-89 bacterium
TACAGTGAACCCGACGAAGTGGACGCGTTGCTCGACCAGACGGAAAACGAGATCTTCCACCTGATGAAATTCCGCAAGACCGGCGGATTTCAGCCCTTGACCACGCTGGTTTCGCAGACCTTTTCACGTCTGGAAAACGTGCGCAGCGGCCCGGAAGGGGTTACGGGTGTCCCGTCCGGATTCCGCGACCTGGATAAGTTGACTTCAGGATGGCAGGCAGGCGATATGATCGTCCTGGCGGGGCGTCCTTCCATGGGTAAGACCGCTTTGGGTCTCAATGTTGCCAGGAATGCCGCCATCGATCATAAAGTGCCAGTTGGCTTCTTTTCCCTGGAGATGGCGAACCACCAGTTAGCCTTGCGGATGATGTGCGCGGAAGCACGGGTTGATTCAGCCAAAGTGCGTTCAGGCGTTCTGGAGGAGAAACACTGGCAGAGGCTCTCCACGGAAATCGGCAAGTTGTACGATGCCCCCTTCTTCATCGATGATACTCCCGCATTGTCGCCCATGGAGCTTCGGGCGCGGGCTCGACAACTTAAATCGGCGCATGACATCGGGCTGATCATCATCGACTACATCGGATTGATGGAATTTCCTCACCGGAAAATCGAGAGTCAGCAGCAGAAGATCGCCGAAATCAGCCGCAGCCTGAAGGCTCTATCCAAGGATCTGGAGGTGCCGGTCATCATCCTGTCGCAGCTTTCCCGGGCGGTGGAAACCAGACCGGGCCCTAAGCGTCCCATCCTCTCGGATCTGCGCGATTCTGGAGCGATCGAACAGGATGCCGACGTGGTGATCTTCCTTTACCGGCCCGGGTTGTACGAGGAGAAGAGCCGGGATGGTGCAGAAGTGGACCAGACTCACACTGAAGTGATCGTAGCCAAACAGCGAAACGGTCCCCTGGGCACGGCGGAATTGCGCTTTAATCTGCAGACGGGGCGGTTCCAGAGTCTGGATCAGATCCATCCTGTCGCCGTCGACAATACGGTCGATAGCCACCCGTTTTAGGATAGAACGTGTATGGCCGCTCAGAATACACAGGTTAAAAATCGCGGTGATGTGAAGGTCGCCCTGCCCGAGGAGTATTACCTCAAGGATCTGGACGAACTCTTCAAGAAGCTCCCCAAGAAGATCAATGCCAACGAACGCGACCTGATCGAAAAAGCGTTCTACTACGCCTATGAAGCGCATCGCGGGCGTAAGCGGTATTCGAAGGAGCCGTATTTCGTCCACTGTCTCGAGGTGGCGAAAATCCTGGCCGACCTGCAGCTCGACACAGCGGCGATCTGTGGCGGTTTCCTGCACGACGTCGTCGAAGACACGACCATCCCGCTTTCAGAACTCGAGCGGGAATTCGGAAAAGACGTCGCCCTGCTGGTCGACGGGGTTACCAAGATATCCGGCCTTCAGTTTGAAAGTTTCGAAGTTCAACAGGCCGCAAACATCAGGAAAATGCTGCTCTCCATGTCCCAGGACATCCGCGTCATCCTGATCAAGTTTGCAGACCGGCTCCACAATATGCGGACCATCGAGCACCTCCCCACCGCCAGCCAGGAACGCATCGCGCGCGAAACCGTGGAAGTTTACGCCCCCCTTGCGCACCGCTTCGGTATCGCCAAAATCAAATCCGAATTGGAAGATCTGTCCTTCAAGGTTCTGGACTACGACGCTTACCGGGAGATCGCCTCCCTGGTCGCCATGAAAAAGGAGGAGCGAGACAGTTCCATCCAGCAGGCCATCGACCCGATCAAGAGCGAGCTGACGAAGTTCGGCATCAAGGCGAAGGTATACGGGCGAGCCAAACATCTCTACAGTATCTACAGTAAGATTCGCAGCCGTGGCAAAACGTTCGACGAAATTCTCGATCTGCTGGCGGTACGGGTCATCGTCGACCGACTTGAGGAGTGTTATTTCGTGCTGGGCGTTGCTCACAACCTCTGGTCACCCATGCATGAGAAATTCGCCGATTACATCGCCATGCCCAAGTCCAATTTGTATCAATCCCTGCACACCAAGGTTCGCGGACCGGGGGGCAGGATGCTGGAGATACAGATCCGCACTAAGAAGATGCACATCCTCGCAGAAGATGGGATTGCCGCTCACTGGCGGTACAAGGAGAAGGCCGAGGGGGATGACGACCTGGAGCGGCATGTGGTATGGGTACGGCAGTTTCTGGATTGGCAGGCTGACAGCTCAACCCCACAGGAATTTATGCAAACCCTGCGGGAGGATCTCTTTACCGACGAAGTGTTCATCTTTACCCCCCGGGGAAAGTTGATCACTCTACCAAAGGGGGCTACCCCTATCGATTTTGCCTTCGCCGTTCACACCGATATCGGCCTGCATTGTATCGGAGCCAAGGTCAACAAGAAGATTGTCACTTTAGATACAGAATTAAAGTCGGGGGATATGCTAGAGATCATCACGTCTGCGTCGCAGAAGCCGTCCCAGGACTGGCTGCGCTACGTCGTCTCTGCCCGCGCCAAATCGAGGATCAAGCGTTGGCTCAAGGAATCTCGGCTACAGCAGAGTATCAAGTTGGGTCAAGAGCTCCTCACTCGCGAACTGAACCGCTTGCGGCTGAAGGTCAGCAAGGACCAGATCGCCGAACTGACCAAAGAGTTTGGGCATGATAACCCGGAGTCGTTTTATGCAGCGCTGGGTAACGGGGATCTTTCTCCACAAACCGTTATCGGCAAGTTGAGCGCAAAGAAGGTAGAGTCCAGTGAAGAGGGCGGTCCGTTACAACGCATGATCCGCCGCGTCAAGAAAGGGGATAGTGGAGTCAAAATTCAGGGAATGGATGACCTTCTGATTAGTTTTGCTGAGTGCTGTCGGCCTCTGCCCGGCGATAAGATCATCGGATTTGTCACTACCGGGCGTGGTATCAGCGTCCACCGGGCTGACTGCAAGAACGCCCACCGGCTGGTGGTTCAAACGGATCGTGAGATCGACGTAGAATGGGACGTCGATCGGGACCAGGAGTTCAACGCCCGCATCCGGCTACTGGCTGAAGATCGGCGCCACCTGTTGAAGGATATCACCGCCTCACTCGCACCGTTGAATATCAATATCATCAGCCTGGATATGAAGAAGGAGGGGGCTTTAGTGATGGGGACGATGGTCGTCCAGGTCCGGGATTTGAGCCACCTGACCAAAGTTCTCCGGCGGGTGCACGACGTCAAAGCTGTGGTTTCAGTTGCCCGCCTGGATGAGGAGATTGAAGCGCCTGACAGGAGTGGAGAGAGCAAATGAGGGATCGCGGGCTTGAGGAGCAGGGTGAGCCCCGGGGGAAGGCTCGCGATTCTATTCTCGCTCTGGACTACGGCCGCCGGCGAGTCGGCATTGCTGGCTGTAGCGGAGACGTTTCCATTGCCTTCGGCATCGATACTCTAATCATTGACGGTTTGGACGACCTGATGGAGCAGCTCATACCGATCATCAGACAGCGGTCCATAAGCGGCATTATCGTCGGTTTCCCGATCACATTGGGCGATAAACCCGGGTCTTTGACGGAGGAAATATTCGCCCTGGTACGACGTCTTGAGGAACACGGTTTGAGCGTTCTACTCGTGGATGAGGCTCTCTCCAGCCGCCGGGCGTCATCGATATTGCGGCAGCGGGGAAGAAGTTCCCGCAAGGAGGACCGGGACCGGGCGTCCGCCGCCGTCATCCTGCAGGATTTTCTGGACGGGCATCTGCCGCCCTTGACCAGCGTTGACATCGAACGATTGCGGAGTAAGATAGACCCAAAATAAGTTTTTAAGCATGCCTAAATCACTCCAAAGAGAAACACCCCTCCACTTAGGGATTATCGGTGCGGGGGGAATCGCGCAGGCAGTCCATTTGCCCAACCTGAAAAAATTCGACGACGTGACCGTCGAAGCCATTTCCGATCTGGATGTATCAAAGGCGGGATTAGTGGCTGAAAAATTCGGAATTCCGCATTTTTATCAGGATCCTATGCGCCTCTTAGAGTTGCCCCAGCTTGACGCCGTCCTCATTCTGACGCCGACCAATTCGCACCTGGCCCTGAGCTTGATGGCGCTGGATGCGAGGAAGCACGTTTTCGTAGAACGCCCTATCGCCAGGAGCGTATCCGAAGCCCAGAAGATGGTCGATGCCGCCAAGAGGGCCAAGCGCATTCTCATGGTAGCCATGAACCACCGGTTCCGGCCGGATTCGATGATTTTGAAGAATTTCATCGAGGGTGGAGAGTTGGGTGAGATCTTTATGGTGCGCTGCGGCTGGTTGAAGAAGCGGGGGCGCTGGTCCGGCGCCGAGTGGAGTTTCAATAAGAAAATATCCGGTGGGGGAGTGATGATGGATCTCGGCCTGCAGATGCTGGATTTGTCACTCTGGCTGATGGATACCTACACTGTTGAATCAATCTCGGCGACTTTGTTCAACCGGGCCTATACTTTCGATGTCGAAGATACCATCGCCTGCCAGATCAGGCTGGAAGGGGGCAAAACCCTGACGCTCCATGCTTCCTGGGCTCTACTCGCGCCAACCACACAGGCTTACGCTCATTTCTGGGGTTCAAAAGGAGCCGCTGTACTGAATCCGCTTCGCATCGATAAGGAGATGCACGGAAACGTCGTCAACGTAACGCCGGAGAAGCAGGTGTCACAGAAAGAACTTTACCGCTCCTCGTTCCGTTACGAATTACGGCATTTCGTTGAGTGCGTACGCCACAACCGCCAGCCGGTCGCATCCGGTGAGGAAGCCATCAAGGTGCTCAGAGTGGTAGACGGGGTCTACAAAGCGGCCCATAAAGGATAGCTATGCCGGGAGACCTCCAATCAAAGCCCGGCCGAGGGCCCTTTCTGGTTTCTGGTTTTTTGACAATCTTTGCCTATCCACCTTTCAATCTCTGGTTTATCGCGATCGCTCTGAATTCCGGTGCCGAGGGATTGATCGCCCCGCTCTCCTATTTGGGATTGGTGCTGATCTTGCCTTTGTACTGGGGTTTATTCGCGGGATTCTGGGCTCAGCTCTGGAAGAGGTTCGGCACCTGGGGTGTGCTCTTGCTGCCCTCAATCTGGGTCGGGCTGGAACTTGTGAAAAACCTGCCGGAGATCGGTTTCCCCTGGTTGGAATTGGGTTTGACCCAGATCGGTCTGCTGCCCGTGGCTCAGATCGCCGAACTCGGGGGCATCCGCCTGGTATCCTTCTGGGTGATGGCGGCCAACGGCGCTGTTTTTCTGTTTGTTTTGGGGCGATTTAGGATGGCCGCGCCGGTCGCACTGATTCTCATCGTAGGCGCATTCTGGGGTGGGTGGAGGATGAACCATCTCCCGGCAGTGGGTGAACCGGTTGCAGCGCTGATAGTTCAGGGCAACGTCGATCCGGAGGAGAAATGGAAGGACGATCCGGAAGAGAGCCTGGCATTGTACGAAAACCTGACCGAGAAGGCGCTCGAGGAACGCACCCCGGATATCGTGCTCTGGCCGGAAACAGCCTTGCCGGTGTATCTCGGATACCAGCTCAAATATTCGCAACGGCTCCGAGACCTGGCGAAAAAGCATGGTGTTTCGATTCTGACCGGGGC
>JALGZU010000235.1 GCA_025774735.1 candidate division LCP-89 bacterium
GGGGTGTTTCACAAGGTGCGACTATTCGAGGTTCAGGACAAGCTGGTATTCGACAGCTACCAGACCTGGCACGGGCCGTACGGGCCTGTCAGCGTTTCACCTCTGAGGGATGCAATACTGCAGAGGCTGCCGACAGGGGATTACATTGTCGACAACGACATGCAGATGGTGGAGCATTCAGTGGAGGCGATGGTACCCTGGCTGCAGGCGTACAACCGGGAGGTCGAGATCGTATCCATCCTGGTGCCGTACATGGATTGGGAGACGATGGAGCGACTGGCCGGTGATCTGTCGAGAGCTCTGGGCGACGTCATTAAAGCTGAAAACTGGCGACTCGGTGAGGACATCGCCCTGATCTGTTCGGCGGATGCGGTTCATTACGGTGATTCAGGCTGGAGAGGCAGCGATTTCGCTCCGTTCGGCACTGACGTTCCGGGTTACCAGATGGCGGTGAACCGGGACATCGGGCTGGCGGAAGATCACCTCTGCGGGCCGATCAATGGAGATAAACTCAGGGGATTCCTCCATCGATGCGTGGATGTCGAAGACGTCAAGCAGTACGAGATCACCTGGTGTGGAAGGTTTTCAGTGCCGTTCGGTCTGAACGTAGCGTCACGGCTCACGGAATCTCTGGAGGGACGGATGCTTGACGGCACCCTGCTGGATTACGGCAGCAGCGTCAGCGAGGCGTCCTGGGTGGGATATGCGGCGATCGGGTACCGGTAGATCCTGGAGACCGACAGACAGACAGGAAGGCATGGCGACAACTTTTTCGCAGAAGGTGAAGGAAGTCATCCGGCAGATACCGGCGGGCAGGGTAGCCACCTACGGACAGGTGGCTGCGATTGCGGGCAATCCCTGGGCGGTGCGCGGGGTGGTCTGGGTGCTGCATTCATCTTCGGACAAGGAAAACCTGCCCTGGCAGCGGGTAGTGAACGCGCGGGGAAGAATTTCACTGGGGCGGAATCAGGGTTACAAGCGGCAAAAGGCACTGTTGGAATCGGAAGGGGTGACATTCGATTCGGGGGACGTCATCGACCTGGACCGTTACCTGTGGTCGCCAGGAGGGGGTACATCGAAGGCGAATGGCGAATAAAATTTTTTATAACTAATTATTGCTATTACATAATATTATTTTATATATTAATAATATGAAGACGCGAAAACTATACAACCGCATCTCGGTCCTCAGAGAGGAGCGAGATATGTCCAGGAGAGACCTGGCAGAGAAAATCGGGGTGAATTTTCAGACGGTAGGATTCCTGGAGCGGGGAGAGTACAATCCGAGCCTGGACCTGGCGTTCAGGATCGCGGAGGTTTTTTCACTGCCGGTCGAGTTGATTTTTTCGACGGAGCCGTTGAAGCTGCTCAGCCAGGAGATCCTGGAACAGAGAAGAAAGATCGGAGGATAGGATGGAAGAGGGGAGATCGAGAAGGGCGAGGCGGACGGGGATTCTCGTCAACTACCTGAGTTTAATTGCACTCGTGGTGATATACAATCTGGTTGAAGCCTACGGCCTGAATATTATCGGGATCGCCGGCCTGGCGGTGAGCCTGCTGGGGGTTATCATCAGCTTTTTATACGCACATATGAAGAGCGGGTTATGGCGGCTGGTGCACGCCAGGACCGCCAATCTGGACGAACGCGAGATTAGTGTTACGCGAGGAGCTCTGGGCAGATCGTACTCCTGGTTCAGCGTGATCTGCCTGGTGACGTTTTACTGGGAACTGCTGGTGATCAAGGGGAGCATAGGGGCGCTGGAGATCGCCTGCCTGATCTACCTGGCTCATACGCTGCCGTCGTCGTTCATCGGCTGGAGCGAAAAGAACGTGTAAAGAAGACCTGCATAGACCTTGATATAAAGAGAGAAGAGCCTGGATGATAATCCGGGCTCTTCTCTACGTTCCTTTCGTTGTTTTCAACTAAACCATTAACAACCATTTGTCCAGATTCGTTCTGTGGGTCCTCCTCTGTTTAGACTCAGGTTGGCGGTTTCGAAGGCTCGCCATAGAATAGCTCGCCTCCGTCATTTATATTAGTATAATGAATTTATAATGGGAGGTATTGTGATTATTATCACACAGTGGAATTTAGCGGGGGTAACTGTTGATGGGTAGTCTTTTTCTATAGGGCGGGGAGATCCCGCCCCTACAACCGACAATAGAGAGAAGAAAAGAATGTATGGAACAGTGCGCTATCAGCTCCTCTGGATTCCTGCGTCCGCAGGAATGACATTTGGAGATTGCTTCGTCATCCGCCGTGCGGCGGATTCCTCGCAATGACCAAAGGAAAAGGGCGATTCGCGAATCGCCCCTACAGATTGAACGGGTCGGTGCCCCGAAGGGGGAGCCAAGACCGACCCCTACGCGGATATTATGAAGAGCGGGTTTCAATCCCGCCCTTACGTTTTTCGGCTATTTTATCAGGACCATTTTAGCGGAGGTGATGAATGAACCGGCTTCGAGGCGGTAGATGTAGACACCTGAGGCGAGGTTGGATGCGTCGAATGTGATTTGGTGGGTACCGAGAGAATACCATTCGGGTGCATTCCGCTGCACTCCTACACGGCGTCCGTTTATATCAAAGACGTCAAGTTTTACACTGCTAGCAACGGGTAGTCTGAAGGTGAATGTGGTTGTGGGATTAAAAGGATTAGGGAAACAAGAAGGCAGGGCCCATTCAAAAGGTAAGTTCTCCTCGCGTGGATCCACGCCCGCACCTTGATTATAATAGTAACATCCCATATCCGCTCTCGTGCTATCAGGATCGTTGTACATCGGATCGGGATCTCCGGTGTCTATACAAGGCGAATTTCCTTGCAGATGATAATCACCCTGACTGGAATCCGCAAATAAAGGATCTTCATCTATGTTGCCTGTACCTGACCAACCGCCTTGACAATCAGAGTAGGTCATAGTAACAGTGTCACTAAAACCATTAAACACCTGTTCCGGAGTATTTCCCCATATAATGCAATTGACTAATTCAGGATTAGCGTTACTACTATGAAGTCCACCACCTATCGAAGCCTCATTGGCAACGATGATATTCTTATTCATAACTGAACTGGTAGATTGAATGAAGATGCCACCACCCCAGTAGCCTGCAAAGTTCCCGCTGATCTCGTTTAACTCAAATGTATTGGGAGATGACAGGAGGAATACTCCACCACCATGGCCATTATTGGCAGAATTTCCGCTAATGATATTCTCATTAATGTATGGATGGGACCCTGATGAGCAAAGAATCCCACCTCCACTCGTACCGGCGTCATTTCCCTGAATCGTATTTCCTCTGATGTTAGGACTGGAATTATTGTAACAATAGATGGCTGCACCGTCATTAGCATAATTATCAAAGAGTGTGTTGTCACTGATGGTGGGGCTGGAACCGTTCTCACATAAAATACCACCACCGCCATTATGAGCATAGTTTCCGCTTATCATATTACTATTCATAACGGGAGACGAGGAAACAACGCAAGCAATTCCACCCCCTCTGTATCCGGACCAATTATTCCTGATCGTACAATGGGAGATTTCCGGGTTCGAGAGATTGCATAAAATACCGCCCCCCCTGGTTTCCACTGCTACCTCAGGCGCCTTCCCGTATTGAACAATGCAGTAAGAGATATGACTGCTATCTGGTGCCTCGAAAAATCTAATCCCATTCCAGCCTGTACTGGTATCAGCAGCAGTGAACAGGATGGAATCCACCTCCGTGCCTATGGCATTAAGCCAACCGTTCACAATCAGCTTGTAGTGCCCCTGAAAAATAACATCCACACCCGGCTCAATAACCAGCGTAGCCAAAGTTGGTACTCGTATTTCTCCATTAACCAGCACCGTATCTGCCGACCAAGTTCCGGATACATCTCCCGAAACGGTGATCACATCGGCATTTGAAAGAACAGCTCCAGTGATAGTCAGACAAATTACTAATGGAAGTAGTCTTTTCATATTAACCTCCGCGTGTATTTCACTTTGCCATTTTAGGAAATATAAAGAAATCTGGAGACAATGTCAAGCTGAGATATAACAATAAAAAAATAAATAGGCGAACGCGTTGGTTCGCCTATTTCAGGTAATCCATAAGCTGGCATTAGCGCTTACTTCATCAACACCATCTTCCGCACAGCGGTATAGTTCCCTGCTTCGAGGCGGTAGATGTAGATGCCGGAGACGAGGTTTCCGGCATCGAAGGTGAACTCGTGCACGCCGGCAGTGCGGTTACCATCGAGCAAAGTAGCTACCAGACGTCCGGCGATATCATATACGGATAGGTGCACCTTGCCCGGTTCGGGCAAGGCGAAGGAGATGGTGATGGCGGGGTTGAAGGGATTCGGAAAGCCGGAAAGCATCGGAGAATCTGCAGTTACCGACGCAACTCCCTGCCATTCGAACCAGTCACAGACCCCCCAATCTTGAACGATCGCCGCCCCCATTTGCCCTTCGAGTTTTGTGAAACGAAAACTATCTCCATCAACCACTGAATCAGGATAGGTTCCCGCATAGCCAGTATAAATATAGTCGCCTGGTGGAGCAAAAGAGGGAACCATCTGTCTAATAGTTCCTGATATTCCGAATCCGGAGGGAATCATGAGATTCTGCCGAAGTAGCAAAGGGTTGTGTATGTTTCCGTTGGGAAGTTCTACCTCCGTCCAAACATCGCAGAAAACAGACTCCGGGATTGCACTGTGGATTTGGGTGTCGAAAAGGAAGTATCCTCCAGAAGCCGGTATAATAATCGGAGGATTTTGAGGAGTCAGCGTGACGATCAATATCGGCCCGGCATCAAGACGAACCAGCCAGGCATCATAACCTCCTGCACCGTAAGAAAAAGTATATCCGACGACAATATAACCTTCATCATAAGTTGGTTTGGCCTGGAGGAAATAGTCGTTATGGTTGCCGCCGATGGACATCGACCACAAGGTATCTCCTATTTCATTCGTTTTTAGAAGATAACCATCGTAATAGCCAGGGCCAATTGGATGGCTCTTCCCCGCAATAATATATCCTCCATCACCGGTTAACTGAATGCAATAACCTTCCTGTGAGAAGGAACCCAAAAAGGTTCTATTCCATTCCAGATTACCAACTGAATCCGTCTTAACCAAGTAGATTCGAACGTCATCACAGCTTAACCAGCCGGTATAACCGACGGCGATATATCCGCCATCAGAGGTCTGTTGAACACTATAAAGAATGCTGAAATCATTGGTTGGGTAAATTCCGGTCCATAATGGGTCGCCTTCGTTATTGGTCTTTATCAACCACGCTTCAATGACGGTATCATTGAATGAGTGCGTGCCCCCTGCCAGGATATAGCCACCGTCGGAAGTCAGCCTGACACTATTACAATAATCATGACTATCGCCACCATACGTGCGCGTCCAAAGAGTGTCCCCATATTCTCATCCAGCCAATAATCCCCGTATTGCCGTGACCAGAGACTATTCCCGAGCGAATCGGTTCTGATAATTAGAACGTCGGATCCTTCAACCCCATAATTAGTACACCCGGTAAGAAGATAACCGCCATCGGAGGTTTGGAGGAGGCAACCATAGTTTTGAATTCCGGGACTATTATAAGTGTGGGACCAATGTAGATCCCCGGCTGGATCTACCTTGACCAGCCATAGATCACGATTCGATAGGCCGAAGGATTTGGTATCGCCAATGAAGGCAAAGCCCCCATCCTGGGTCTGTTCAACACCTCTGGCATAGTCCCATTCATCCCCTCCATATGTCCTCATCCAAAGGGTGTCTGGCGCAATAGGTTGAGCCAATAGGACACTATTTACAAACATGAGAAACAGGAAAATAAATGTAATCTTTCGCATGATCAATTTAAACGATATCCCCATGTATAGATGAAGGCAATCTTTAAGCGCACTATATTATTTCTCGTTCACTTCATCAACACCATCTTCCGCACAGCGGTATAGTTCCCCGCCTCGATGCGGTAAACGTACACACCCGACGCCACATCCGATCCGTCGAAGGTCACCTCATGCATCCCCGCATCCCGCCAGCCTTCAGCAAGTGTTGCAACCAGCCGTCCGGTGATGTCGCAGATGATTAGCGTCACCTTGCCCGGTTCAGGCAAAGCGAAGGAGATCGTGGTGGCGGGGTTGAA
>JALGZU010000012.1 GCA_025774735.1 candidate division LCP-89 bacterium
CTCGCATACCTTTCCCGAGGCATTCCGGTAGGCAATTCCATCTAGATCGGTGATATCCGAGTCGTTCTCCAGACGATCCAGGAAGACCTTAAAAGTCAGCTCACTCTCACCCAGAAATACGAGGTCAATATCCGGATTTGACGCAACTTCTTCGGGATTAAGCGAAGGGTGACTCCCCCCACAAACGACCACGATTTCCGGATGAATCGCCTTCACCCAGCGGGCCAATGAACGCAATCGTGGCATCTGAGTGGTGAAGGGGATGGAAAAACCGACAACCTGAGGCTGTAACCTTCGCACTTGCCAGGCGATCTCTTCTTCGCTGATACCGATTTCGATTAACCCGTCCCCCACTCGCCCGCGCGACATCCAGCCTTCATTCATCGCATCAAGGATCTTTACCAGATGCGTTGAATTCCGCAGCGTGGCGGCCAAAGACCCCAATCCGACTGGCAGAAAAGGATCAATCTTGTCTGCACAGCGGTCGGAAACGATGGCTGATGGCTGTATGAGCAAAACTTTCACTTTCCCCCCGGTTTGTCACATTCTGCCCTCTATTTGAAGTATTAAATTAAGTTTTTATTAACCATAAGTCAAGCTTATTCCACCCGGTTTCGACCGGTTCTATTAAGTGAGACAATGATGGGACAGATAGATGCACATGCATCATCTGACTCGAATACTGTCACATTCTGCCATACATCTGTCATTATTACATTTCCTTCTATTTTATTTACTTGGTCTGGCTGTTCAATAACACATTAATACAATATTATTAATAGTATAATGTTTTTGGCACGTCGCTTGCTTTTATAATGGCCAAACAGTCGATGTACCAATTAGTTAATAGGAGAACAGAATCATGTTAATGAAATACCAGCCCCGCAATTCAATGCTAAATCCCTTCTTCGATGACCTCTGGAGATCATCTTTGAATCAGTCGGAATGCGACATCATCCCGCGCACGGATATCATCGAACGGAAGAGCGACTATATCATCACGGCTGAAATGCCCGGCATAAGCAAGGACAACTTCAAAGTCGAAATCGAGAATAACGTCCTGACCATTCATGGTAAGAAGTTCGCTCAAGAGAATAGCGAAGGCGATCAACAATTCCGGTCGGAGCGCCAATATGGCAATTATCGGCGTAGTTTCCGTCTCGGCGACGAGATCGACAGCGAAAAGATCGACGCCAGATACGATTCGGGCATCCTCGAAATCGTCCTGCCCAAGTCTAAGAAGGCCAAACCCAAGATGGTCGAAGTTAAAATCAACTAAACGGCTGCGATCCAAACAAGAAGTCCGCCATACGGCGGACTTCTTGTTATCCCGTGAGTGAATCAATCCAGGAAGGTGATCTTCTTACGTTGATATTGCTGTTGAAGCAGCAGGAGTAACCAACTCTTCAAGTAGGTTGGCAGAAGGAAGTTGGACCGCACAAACTCCTTGGCTGCGTGTCCGAGTCGGTCGGCCAGACCGGGATTAGCGAGAAGTTGCCGGATGCGGTAGGCAGTGCCTTCAACAGTTGACACCAGAAATCCGGTGGTATTGTGGATGATCTGGGATCGAATACCACCCACGGCTCCACCGACCACCGGTTTCCCCTTCCACATCGCTTCGGTAACAACCAGCCCGAATCCCTCTCGTAAAGACTTCTGAACGATGATGTGCGCTCCCCGTTGCAAGGCGTTGATCTCTAAATGGCTCGTCGGCGGCAGATCGAGAATGTGAACGCTGGGATCACCGTTTGCTTCCTCCCGCACTTCTTCAAGTACTTTGACACCCTCCGGATCGTCGCTTGCGGCGCCACCCGCCAGTACTAACTGGGAATCGTGCCATTTCTGAACCATCCGGTAGGCCTGAATAACGCCTACGGGATCCTTTAACCGGTCGAACCGGGATACCTGCAGAATATATGGCTTCTCCGGATCGATGCCCAGGTTGGCGATGATGGATTGAACCTCCTCGGGAGTCAGTTCCTTGTTTTTATCGGAAAGCGGATCGATAGCCGGTGGAATAATGTATTGTGGAATGGCCAGGCCCTTGCTGTATTCCGGCAGATGAAATATGGATCCGTCGAATTTCTCGACGAATTGGCGCAGACAGCCCCAATACCGATAATCGGCTTCGGACAGGTCGATATGACAGCGCCAGAGCCAGAATGGCCGATTCTTTTCTTTCCGGAAGAGGATGAGAGGCAAGGGTTGAGGATCGTGTATCACCGTGATATCAGCTGCCTCGTCCAGCACGCTCTCGTTCTGCTTGACGGTCTCTTGGAAGAGTTCAATGTCCTCCATTTTGAAATCCACTTCCTGTCCGTGCATAGCATTGTGGATCATCTTGGTGACGTCGAAGAAGGCAGCGCTCCCTTTAATGGCGTCCCATCGTACATCGATGCCCAAGCTCTCCATCAGGGGAATCAAACGCTGCAGGATTTCGGCCACACCTCCACCGGACTTGGTCGAGTTGATGTGCTGAACCCTCTTCTTGGCTAGATACTTGCCAAGCTTCTTGATCTCATCGATTTCTGGCTTACCCAGGATCGGCGCGTATCGGTCGAGGTCTTTCATGGCTTCCAGTTCTCTTTGAGCCTTTTTCTGACGCATTCCAAAATTTTTGCTTTTAATTCCCAGAGATTATACATATAGGGATTCACACCGGCTATAGCCTGGGCGAGCTCTTCGTCATCCATCGTCTCACGCAGCCATTCGGAAAAATCATTGGACTGTTTTTCCAACCGGATGGGAGCCTCGATCAGGTGGAAGAAAAAGGTCCCCAGTGTCGCCTTTTTCAGAGCATGGTAGAACGCCTCCATATCCGGCTCGACCGTGGTTAACGGAAACACCACGCTGTGCAGTTCAAGAAAGTGAAATTCCTTCCCTTCGGCGACCCTGAAGAAGAGTTCTCCCGCCCCAACGTATTCCTGAACGTAAGCGATCAACTGTTCACGCGCTTCACGAACGGATTTCGTCCCCATGGGATCGACAGAGGTCAGACGCTCGGCCAGCGAGGTTTGTCCCAGGTTGAGCAATACCCAGCGTGCAAAATCGTTCATGTGGTCGCTGTGCGCAAAATGGCGACGCAACAGGGCGTGATGCATGTGGTAGAAGATGGAAGAGCCTGACACCTTCTTCAAGCCATCCAAAAGCGATTTTAGGCTCTCTGCCCTGTAATTGGTGTGGACCACCAGTCCGGCTTCGGTATAGATTTTAAACGGTTCAGGCATAGGTAACCGGTTATTAGGGTGACTGAGTATCTGTTAACGTTTCCTTGAATTTCTGCAGCAATTCCACCACTTCGGACTGCGAATCAAGATGGTACCTGGCGTGAGCTGATTTTTCTCTCTCTGATGACCGCACCCACACCGGAAATCCTTCGGCGGGAATGACCTCGAAAACGTCCTCGTCCGTACGGTCATCCCCGACATACATCTCGAAACAGTGCGAATCCTCAGGAATGGAGTGGTCTTTTACCCAATTGTACGCATCCCCCTTGTTCCAGTGAGTCTTGGGATTGATTTCCCAGCACATACGCCCCGGCTGCAGATGAAAGGCGCTCCCCTCTACCAGCTTTTCCAGGATCGGTTTCAACTCTTCACCGACTCCCTTGGCAGCCTGGCGATAGTGAACCGTGATCGAACTCTCTTTCGGTTCCAACATCACCCCCGCCATCATTGACGTCAACGCCTTGATCCGTTCGATCTGCTGATGTATCCCAGTGCTTCCATCAAAGGGATTTTTCTCAAATACCTGACCGCCAGGCAGTTGAATGGCGAGACCATGCTCGCCCGAATAGGCTATCCCCTCTATTGCTACGCGTCCTCGGATATCTTCAAGCGACCGCCCCGAAAAGATAGCGATTATAACGTTCTCAAAAAAGGATAGGTCCCGCAATAATCGCCCAACTCCCGGTTGGATCTGCGCCTCTTCAGGATCTGCTACAATAGGAGACAGGGTGCCATCAAAATCGAAGCCCAGATAATATAGGTGCGAGGCTTTAAGAGACTGTGAGACCTCCTCCCAAACGTCAAACAAATGAGTCATTTCCTTTCCAAGAGTTGTTTTTCAGCTATCGAAGGGTGCAGGTTGACCGGATAGAAAGGCGTTGACCCATCTAAAAATATCCCAGCGCTTCACCCGCCCTCGCAACGCGGTCATACGCTTGCGGCGTTCTCTGGCGGACATCTTTAAGGCGGCATTCAGAGCATCGACCGTGTTCTCGACGTCATAGGGATTGACCGGGATCGCTTCGGTAAGCTCCTTTGCGGCTCCCGTGCGTTCCGATAGGATCAGCACACCCGTATTGTTAGTGCGCACGCTGACATACTCCTTGGCAACCAGGTTCATCCCATCTATAAGCGGCGTCACCAAAGCCACATCCGCAGCCATATACAGTCGGATAACGTCCTCGAAGCTGAAGCCTTTGTAGAAATAATGGACAGGTGTCCACCCGAGTTGTGCGTATTTTCCGTTGATATCCCCGACAATCTGATCGATCTTTTCTTTTAGATCTCGGTATGATCCGACCTGGCTGCGGCTCGGAGCAGCGACCTGAACGAAGCTCACCTTGCCCCGGTGTCGTGCATGCTTGGAAAAGAATTGATCGATGGCATAGAGGCGTTCGAGGATTCCTTTCGTGTAATCCATGCGATCCACACCTAAGATGATGCGATCGGCCGAAAGTCCATTCCGGATATTTTGTGCCTTCTTCTTGTTGGTAAGTAGCTGTGCGCGGGTTTCAAGGTGATTATAATCAACGGATATCGGCCAGGCGCCAACCTGGACTTGCCTTCCCTTGAACTCGACCGTACAATCGTTAAAACTCACCTTATGCGAGGTCATGGCTTCGACCGATTTCAGGAAATTTTCGACGTAGTTCGGTACGTGGAAACCGATCCGGTCCGCTCCCAGCAGAGCCTCCAGAAATCCCTTCGCACCCGGCAGGATGCTGAAGACGTCGACGTGCGGGAAAGGAATGTGCCAGAAAAATCCGATTCGCGCCAGGGGCAGTTTCTGCCGGATTATGCCGGGCACCAGACCCAGTTGGTAGTCCTGCACCCAGATGAAATCATCCTCTCCCGCAACCTGGAGGACGAGATCGGCGAAGCGGCTGTTGACGCGGGCATAAGCACGGCGTTCTGATATCTGAATATCCAGGTTATCCGTAAAATAATGGCACAGAGGCCAGAGTACGCTGTTGGAGAAGCCATAATAAAAATCCGATATTTCATCAGATGACAGTGGAACCGGATAAAACTTGTAGGAGGGATTGTCAGCTGGCAGGTCTACCGGTTGATCCAGCCGCCGACTCTTTCCCGAAGTCCCCCAGGCGATCCATGCACCCCGACGCGAGATGACGGCAGGTTCCAGAGCGGTCACCAGCCCACCGATCGACTTGACCGGTTGAACCTTATCACCGATTTTGCGGAAGGAATAAGGAGCACGGTTGGAGACAACGATTAACCGCCGCTCGTGATCAGAAACCATTAGAATAGTGCCTGTTTCAAACAGATAACCTGTTATAATTATTATAAATTACGACTTTTTTTGGACAAGTCAAGCTAAAAAGAGGCAATCTGATACCCTTTTTCGCGTGAAGTTAAGCTGTCTACTGAAGAATCAAAAGGTGTACGTCGAACAGGTAATGATCTATTCTGATCGTGGACGGTTGGCTGTGTGGAGTGGTAGTATGCAGTCAACTGAACCTATGAACACTACCACTCATAGCTACGGTAATAACCGGTATGGAGGGGACACATCTCGATAGGCGCATCTTCGATCCGGAACACTTCTTCAACTATACTGGGGCAGAAATCGCGGGCTTTCTGAAAAGACTCTTCACAAATTTCCATTTTCACGACCCCCGAAGGCATGACGAAATCAGCGACTTCCCAGCCGAGGGTATCATAGGCGGATTTCATGAAAGTAGCCCAGATCGGCAACGCAGCCCGGGCACCAGATTCGCCGTCCCCCAGGCTGATGGCTGGATCGTCCAGACCGACCCATACACCGGCGACCAACTGGGGTGTGAAGCCGACAAACCAGGCGTCTGTATAATCGTTGGTGGTGCCGGTCTTCCCGGCGCTGGGGCGTTTGAATCCATACTTGTACCTGGCTGAAATGCCCGTTCCGCCGATCATAACGCTCTTTAACATATCGGTAATGATATAGGCGGTCTCTTCAGATAATGCTACCTTCCTTTGCAGCGTTTGCTCGTAAAGAACGTCTCCTTCTCGGTTGGAGATCCGAATGATGCTGAAAGGTTCGCAGTGTACCCCCCGGTTGGCGAAGGCGCCGTAAGCTGCCGTCAACTCCAGGGGGATGACGCCGCTGCTGCCCAGTGCGATGGCATCGACGACGTCCAACCTCGTGCTGATGCCCATCTGATGAGCGTAACGTACTACGTCCCGCGGTTGTACGATCTCCTGAACCAGCCTGACTGTGACAAGGTTAAGGGACTTTTTCAGTCCGTAGCGAAGCGTCGTCAAACCTCCTCGGCTGTGATCGTAATTGGGCGGCGTCCACCGAGATCCGTCAGGCATATGCACCACAACGTCCTGGTTGAGAAGGCGGAAAGTGGGCGGGTACCCGTTATCGATTGCCGCCGTATAGACGAACGCTTTAAAAACTGATCCCGGCTGCCGGATAGCCTGTGTCGCACGGTTGAACTTAGATTCTGAAAAATCCCGACCCCCGACCATTGCCAGGACGCGTCCGGTAGCGGGATCCAGGGCAACGAAGGCGACCTGTACTCTGGCTTGATCTTTGAAAATCGAATCGATTTTTACCGTGTCGGCTAATAATTCTTCGAGTTCAGCCTCCTCCAGATCGGGATATTTATCCTCAACTAGTTTGGGCGCGTATTCAAGCATGAAATAGGCGAAAAATTTCGCCTGCAGAGTATCCAGGTGTCCATAAACGGCTTGTTCGGCACAGGCCTGTAAGCGGCTATCAAGGGTCGTGTATATAGTGAGGCCGTCTTTATAGTAATCGAACCCGATCTCTTCGCCCAGTTTCTCAAGCTGCAACCTCACATCCTCGGAATAGTATAGAGCGGTTCCCTCTACGTCCAATTTATCGTCCAAGTTCACGGTGATGGGCGTAGCCGCAGCGACCTCGTATTGACCCTGGTTGATATAACCGTTTGACAAAAGAAATCTCAGGATCAGGTTGCGTCGCCCCACTGCCGCCTCCGGCCGCCTGAAGGGAGAGTAGTGAGACGGCGCTTTCAACTGGGCGATCAATAGTGCGCATTCGGGCAAGGTCAAATCTTCCGCGGTTTTCCTGAAGTATTTTTCGGAGGCGGCTTCGATGCCATAGGCTCCATGGCCGAAATAGGCCTGTGTCAGGTACATCTCCAGAATTTCCCGCTTTGAATAGGTGCGCTCGATCTGAAGTGCCGTCAATGCTTCCTTCAGTTTTCTGGAAATTGTCTGTTCGGCACTCAGGTAGAGGTTTCTCGCCAGTTGCTGGGTAATCGTCGAGGCGCCCTGACGGATGGAAAGTGCCGAAATGTTGATAATCATCGCTCTACAGATACGACCCAGGTTCATACCCCAGTGGTTATAAAAGCGCCGGTCTTCCGTGGCGAGGAGTGCTTCGATGAGATCACGGGGTAGTTGATCGTAAGGGATGTATATTCTCCTCTGGGTAAAGAGTTCTTTGATCACCTCACCGTCGGCGGATAGAACCGTAGTCGTTAACCTGGGATCGTAGCGTTCGAGCTGTTCCAATGAAGGGAGATCGCGAGCCAGAAAAGCCAGATAGACGCTGAAACCGGTGAAGAAAACCAGCAGTACGAAGCCGCTGGCGAGCAGAAGCTTCACAAACCTTCTCAGTGTCTGTCGGGCGGCTGAAGCCGTAGTAGTTGACCGTTTCGATGCCAAGAAACCAACTCCAGGAAGCTTTAAGTTGAGCCTTTCACGCAACTGACTATCAATATCGCAACTTCGAATATAAAAGTCAAGAAAACATGCGAAGATTACACAAAAAAAGCAGCATAACTCGCTGCTCTATAAACGTTGCAGATTATCCCCGGTTCCTTAGGGTGAAGCGGTTGCCGGCTGGATGCTTTCGCGGCGCTGCATGAACGGTTTGCCCCAGTACTTCAGGGTCAGAGCGCCATCCTCGTAGGCGGCATAGGAGTAATATTTCATCCAATCGCCTGTATTGACGTAAATGCCGTTATTGCTCAGGGGTTGGAGGATAGGTTCGTGGTTATGCGCGAACATCACGTAGTCGAAGCCCTGCTCTGCGATAGTCTCAGCGGCTTTCTGATAGGCCCAGCCGTCGATATCCCAGCGACGTCCGCTGTAGTTTCTGCTGGAATGGCTGGAACTGTGAGCCAGGGAAAATGCAAAATCCGGGTGGAGCAACGAGAAAAGCTTCTGATTGAAACGGCTGCGGAGAACTCTCTTTAAAATACGGTATCCCCAGTCTGCAGGTGCGAGACCGTCGCCGTGGGTAAGGTAGAATTTTTTTCCATCATGAACGAACCGGTAATCATGCAAATGAATCTGCACCCCGACTTCTTCCTTCAAGAAGCCGCTCAGAGCAAAATCGTGGTTCCCGGCCAGAAAATGGATCTCCACTCCCATATTGGCCAATTCACGCAGTTTACAGAGGACCTGAAAGTGCTGCTTCAGGATGACGTGGCGCCACTCGAACCAAAAATCGAAGAGGTCACCCAGGATAAACAGCTTTTCCAGGCGGTGTGCCTGTTGATCGAGGAATTCAAGGAGCAGCCTTTTTCGTGTCCGCTGTTCTTCATGCTCCCCGATGCCGATGTGGGCGTCTGAGAAAAAAAGAATCATGAGGATTTACCTGTCAGCTTTCAATACCCCGTCGAGCGGGTACGCCTTGTCGATAATAGTGCTTCACTTCCCGCATCTCAGTCACCAGGTCGGCTTTATCGATCACCTCTTGAGGGGCTCTCCGACCAGTCAAAACCAGTTCCAAATCTTCGCTTTTTCCTTCCATCAGGGATAGGATTTCTTCCAATGATACGAGCCCGAACCAGTGAGCCACAAGTATTTCATCAAGAACTAGTACATCCACACATTCGTGCTGGAGATATTTGCCTGCCAGATCCAGACCCCGACGCGCTTCGTCCTTATCGTTATCGGTGACGTCTTCTTTCCGGATGCATTTTGTCCCCCCTGTCTGATGTATCTCCAGAACATCGGAGAACCGTTCGAGAGCCTTCAATTCGCTGTAAACCTGCCCCTTCATGAATTGAACGATCTGCACTCTCAAACCCGCACCCGCAGCGCGGATTGCCAAGCCCAGGGCAGCCGTGGTTTTACCCTTCCCATCTCCGGTGTAAACCTGGATGTAACCTTTCCTCAGGGCGGTCATCTTAAGAGTTAAAATTCTGCAGAGCTGTTCGCAACGCCTCGGCGGCGAGATCCATGCTGTGCTGTTTCTTTTCGGGTACGCCTCCCAAGGACTCTGCAATGTCGAAACCCGTAAGGGCTGCTGCATGATCCAAGTCCATTCCGACGGCCATCTCCGATATCGCTGAACAGGCGGCGATAGTTCCCGAACATCCCCTGGTCTGGTAGGTCACTTTTGCTATTTTCTCCCCATCAAGCCTCACGAAGATCCGCACCTTGTCAAAACAGCCCTGACCTTTATAATTAACGTCTTCAATCGCATCGGCTTCTTCCATCTCACCAACGTTCAACGGATTCGAAAAATGCTTCATGTATTCCTTCGTGTACATCGGATTGCGTTTTTCTCCAATCAAAATTCGCTTCCGGTGAAACTTATTCCGTCTCTTCGTGATTGCCGTTCTTCAATTCAAACTTTTCCCGGTCCAGAATGCGGACGATGATCTCATCCACGCACTTCATCGACTCGATCTTTTCCGTAACCTCTTCACGGATGTTCTCTGCGTACATTTCGTCTGTTTCGAGGAGATTTACTTCCACGAAAACCTTGGCGCCATCCACCTTGATGTAATTGATCATCCCCATAGAGATGATCGATTTCCCGGTCTGGGGATTGATGACGCCCTTGAGGAGCTTCTTAATGGTCTGTTCGTTACACTGGATGGTCTCCTCCTCGGCCAGCCCGTGATTGATCTCCCACTGCTTGATGGCGGATTTCAAGCCGTTTACGGCGAGCACTGAGCAGTGCATCTTGGTAGAGGGCAGACCTCCTAGTTTTTCCGCTATTGTCTTGGCATTAAACTGTTTGACCTCTTCTATCGTGTTGCCCTTGGCCAACACCGTTGCCATGGACGCGGTCGATATATTCGAAGCGCAGCCGTATGAGCGGAAGCGCACGTCTTCGATCACGTGGGTTTCGGGATTGACTTTCAGGGTGAAGGTTAGCATATCGCCGCAGGCTGGGGACCCCTCCGTGGCAGCGGCATCCGCATTTTCAATCTCGCCGACATTCTGGGGATTGGTAAAATGCTCGATCACTGTGGGTGAGTACTTGATGGCCATCGGTGCTCCGGTATTGTCAATCGCGTGTAACTATTTGTAATTCAGTGCAGATAGATTTCAAATCGATCTTATAGCTCTTCTTTCTTTTTCCGATAAAAGCTCTGCCCTTTCCCTTCGATTTCCGAATGCTCCTCGGGGATGAACGCCGACATCGCTCTGAGTTGTTCAACGACGGCTTTAACATGCTCCACGGCTCTGTCCACCTCATCGAGGGTGTTCAACTTTGAAAAGGAGAACCGGATCGATCCGTGGGCCTCTTCATGCTTCAATCCGATTGCGGTGAGCACGTTTGAAGGCATCAGGGCAATGGACGAACAGGCTGAACCGGAAGACACGTAAACACCTCGCATCGAAAGGTGCATCAGGATCGCTTCACCCTCGATATATAAAAAGGTGATATTGGCGTTGTTGGGCACGCGGCCCTGCTGGCGCGGCCCATTCAAGTGAGTGTGCGGAATCTCCAGCAGCCGGTCGATCAACCGGTCCCGGATCTGTGCTATGTGGATGTTATTCTTCTCCCTGTCTGCAAATGCGATCTTGGCCGCTTCTGCGAATCCGATGATCCCGGGGACGTTCTCCGTGCCCGGCCGGCGATTGTTCTCCTGGGGACCACCCTCCATCAGCCTCGAAAGTTTCACGCCCTTACGTACATACAGGGCTCCTACACCCTTGGGACCGTGCATCTTGTGGGAATTCAGCGAAATCAGGTCGATAGGCAGGTCCTTGACACTCAAGGGCGCTTTGGAGAAACTCTGCGCTGCATCAGTGTGGAAGAGAACCCCGCTCTCGCGACAGACCTGCCCCAAAGCTTTCAGATCTTGAATGGTTCCGATCACGTGGTTTCCGTGCACAACGCTGAAAAGCAGGGTCTCGGGTGTGATCGCCTTCTTCAAATCGTCGGGATCGACGAAGCCTTCCCTGTTCACATCTAGGAAGGTGACCTTAAAACCCTCTTTTTCGAGTCGTTTCATCACGTTAAGCACGGCGTGGTGTTCTACCTTGCTCGTGATGAGATGTCTCTTGTTCTCTGGAGCATGCTGAGTCAGACCGAAAATCGCCAGGTTGTTCGCTTCCGTGGCGCTACCCGTAAAGATCAGTTCCTCGGGTGTCCCGTCTAGTAATCCCGCGATCGTTGCTCGAGCTTCCGAAACGGCATCTTCGGCCTCCAACCCGGCCTGATGCAGCGAAGCCGGATTGCCGAATAGCTCCATAAAATAGGGCTTCATTGCCTTGAAGACCGGTTCTGTGATCGGGGTTGTATCGTTGCTATCGAAGTATATCGGTTTGTTTTCCATGGATTCTCCGATCTAAAGTGATCGTGTGATGTACGTATGTATAGTATCTATTTGTGCACGTCCTTTTCGTATCCACCCCGCGGCTCCTCTTGCACAGAATGAATGCATCCGCAGAAATTCTGCCTGTATAGCTTCAATTCCCTGCTGATTTCAATGGAACGCTTGAAACCATCCTTTTTTTTATAATCCGATTCAAGGTAGTGCAGACCTTGTTTCCGTGCGATAGATAGGCCCAGTTCGTTGATAGCTGCTGCGTTTTTCAAGGGGCTCGTCGAAAATACACTGCCGATCGTATCGTAACCCTTTTTAACGGCTTCCTCAGCCGTCCTTTTAAGGCGGTTACCGATGCAGATCATGCACCTCTCGCCCCCTTCAGGATCGTCCTCATGCCCCTCAACAAGTGCCTGCCAGTATTCTGGATCATATTCCCCGATAAGACATTCGGCACCGTAATGGCAGGCGACCTGGTAGAACGCTGCCATCCTTCGGGCGTATTCTTCGAAGGGATGAATATTTGGATTATCGAAATAGATGCAGAGTTTCTCAGTCTCAGGAACCCTCTCAAGGGCAACGGTAACGTCCGGACCGCAGCAGACGTGAAGGAGTAAGCGCATCAGCCCCCCTCACGCGATAAAATCGAACCAATGAATTCCCCTACGGCGCGATTCACCTCATCCTGCACACTGTCGTGTTCCTTCTGGAGAAATTCGCGCTTGGCGGTATCCCCAACATCGGTTCCTCCAGCTTCCGCCAGCCTCTCTGTCAATACCAGATTCTCAAGGACTTTGCGGATAACCGAAGCTACCAGGGAAGTCGATCCCACACTCAAAACATGCTCAAGTTTCTCTTGAGTTAAGGATTGATAATCTCTGTTATAATCGTATGATTCGAAGGGATTATGTGTGTTCATGGTTCAGGTCAAAATATATTGAGATGATTCTTTGGCGCTCATCGGTACAACAGTTTTCACCCTGCGGGTGCCGTTCCTGTCGCATTCTATATTGACGGAGGGCCTGTCGCGGCCGTCACAATAGCGCGCTACCACACGAGCCGCTATTTCCAGACTTTTTTCTTCAACCCTGCCATCCAGCAGAGCCAGCGGACCCTCTATCCCCTGCGCTGTAAGAGCCCAGCGTCCTTCTCTGAAACCTTCCAGGAAAGCGTTTTCTGATTCATCCCGGCCAACGATCACCTTGAGCTCATTCGTTAAGCGCAGATGCCGGCCTACCTTCATGAGGATGAAATCTTCCGGTTGCACCTGCCGTTCTGGTTCCTTGTGGTTTAAAAAGTCGAAAAACTTCCTGCCGTAGGAAGGATCGGTCAGATAACAGCAACCACCTGCCGGTTGCGGATATCCTGTCAACCCGAACTCCTCAGCCAGCGCAATCTGCGGTTTGCGGGAACGTCCTGAAAACCCCTTCAGTTTGCTCCGGTCTACCCATCCCCGCCGTTCCACTTCAGTTTCCGGAAGGTTTTTGGCGGATAAGGGACGCAGCAGAAAACCTTCCAATCCGCTCTGTTTCTCCATCTGTCGTAGAGTCGGCCGGTGTTGCGTCATAGGACGCTGGCCGATGACTTCGCCTGTAAAGACAAAATCTGCGCTGAGTTTGGGCATCAGTTGCTTAGCCTTTTCAAGCATCATGATGCGGCAATCCACGCAGGGATTGGCATTTTTGCCGTATCCCCAGCGGGGATTGGTGACGATTTCAAGATAGCCCTGCGAAACGTCCACGACCTCGACGGCGAACTTCAGGTCATCGCCGACCTTCAAAGCCTCATTGCACAGGTTCGAAGTGTACTGGCGTCCCTGGCGACCGGGTCTGCTGGGATCCGTGATGCAGAATCCCGTGCTGAAATACACACCCCTTATTTCGATGCCCTGCTCGATCAGGAGTCGTGCAGCCAGAGTGCTGTCCAGACCGCCCGAAATCAGTCCCAGAGCGCGAATTCGCTTCGACATGGTTCTCTACCCTACCCCCAGCTTCTCTTTGGCTTCGGCACTCATCATGTCGATGTTCCAGGGGGGATCAAAAACCAGGTGCACTTCCACCCCGGAAGCACCTGTTTCGGCCAACACGGCTTCCTCGGCCTGCTTCGTCAGCGTCGAATGCATCGGGCAGCCGCGAGTCGTCAGAGTCATGGCAACGTTCACGCGACCATCCTCGATGCCCACGCTGTAGATAAATCCCATGCTGACGATGTCAATCCCTAATTCAGGATCGATTACCTTCGATAGAGCTTTAAATACGGCCTCTTCAGTGATCATGACACTAGCATCTCCTCGAGTCGCTTCTCAGCGTTCTCCCAGATGTCTAAATAGGCTTTCACAGTCTCAGAATCGGATTCTTCTACTACGATCGGTATACCTCGATCTGACAGCTCCCTGGCTTTGGCATCCAGCGGTATGCTGCCGAGCAGAGGCAGTCCCAGGCCCTGCGCTTCCTTTGAACCGCCGCCTTCACCGAAGGGATGGGAGAGATCGCCGCAGTGAGAGCAACGGAAATAGCTCATGTTCTCCACGATTCCCAGAATGGGAATGTTGGTATGCTGAAACATGATGGCACCCCGCCGTACGTCTTCCAGGGCCAGATCCTGCGGAGTTGTCACGACCAGAGCTCCGTCGATTCGGTACTTCTGCGTCAGCGATATCTGCACATCACCTGTCCCGGGGGGAAGGTCTATGAATAGCACGTCGAGATCACCCCATGCGGTCCCTTCGCAAATCTGCTCCAGCGCTTTGTTCAACATGGGGCCCCGCCAGATCAGCGGCTGGCCGCTGTCGATCAGGAAACCGATAGACATCGCCTTAATACCATATTTTTCAAAAGGTCTGATGGCATCGTCTGATGCTTCGGGCTGTGCATCGATGGCGAGAAGCGTGGGCAGACTCGGGCCGTGAATATCGGCATCGAAAATTCCCACTTTCAGACCCTGCTTGGCGGCGATGCAGGCCAGGTTGACCGCGACGGTCGATTTGCCCACGCCGCCCTTACCCGACGATACCGCAATGATCTTTTTAATGCCTTGAAGCGGCTGCGGATCGAACAGCTTGTCATGAGAGACCGGTTCATCCTGTTCGGAGTGGGAATTGGTTGGAGTATTGTCCATATCAACCAGCACCGACTTGAAGTCGGATTCGGATTTCAACACGTTACGAGATTCTTCCTGGATTTGCCGGGCAATGCTCTCTTCCACCCCATTCATGGCCAGTTTTACGGTGAGTGTTCCATTATCCTCTGATACTTCCTTCAACATTCCAAATGAGATGATATCCCTGGAATAACCAGGATATTTTACCTTTTTCAAAAGATCGATCACGATCGCTTCTGTCGCTTTGATGCTCGTCATGTGTTAATCCTCTGTCGTGCTTGATGCCATCTGTGTCTGCGGTAAATCGAGCCATTTGAGGTGATCGCCGGTTTGATGCACCCGGTCAACCATCTCCTGTAAAGTCACCTTCTCCAGTTCGCTGAACAGGGACTTTTCGGCTCGTCCAAATGCCTCGCGAATGAGGCAGTCCGCTGCGAAGCTGCAGGAACGCTTGGCGCTCTGCGGCTTGAAGAGCGGAGTTTGACCTTCTATGGCCATGGTGACGTCCCGCAGTGTGATCTCATCCGGCCGCAGCGCCAGTGAGTAGCCGCCCTTTGCACCTCGGTAGGACCTCAGCAACCCGGCCTTGGCCAGGAGTTGAAACACCTTAGCCAGGTAGCTCTCGGGCAGGTTTTGAGCCCGGGCGATATCGCTGACGAAAACGACGTCGTCGCGGTTCCGCATGGCCAGAAAAAGCAGGCCATGCACCGCATATTCACAGCCAATTGAAAATTGCATCGTTCGTTTCGGACAATTCGGATTCTTATTATCCTAATATAGTATTGGTACGACATAAAACCAACTTAAATTTGAATATTTTACTTTATCCTTGCAGATATCTTATTGATGTTTTATATTGTTTAAAATAATCGGGAAACATCGGTTCTTCAGATGCAGATAGACGTCATCCTCCACCCCGTCCCACCGTACGATTTTAACCTCAGTTTTGGCTACCTCGGGCCGAACTGTCCTGACCCAATCGCCCATTATGACGGTGAAACCTTTCAGCGCGTCTGGCCGCTGAGTGCTCGAAAGTACGCACTGGCAAGCTTACGTTCTATGGGAACGACGGAAAAACCTGAAGTGTTACTCCGCCTGGAAGCGCCTAAACTCCGCGATGAGGACGTCGAATACTGCCTCGCGCAGCTTCAATCAAGGCTCTGCCTGGATCTGGCGCTCGAGCCTTTTTACGATAGCGTTAAGCGGGATCCCGTCCTGCCCGATCTGTGCCGAAGAAACCGGGGACTGAAACCGGTACTCAAACCGACCCTGTTCGAAGCTTTGACCTGGGCGATCCTCGGTCAGCAGATCAACCTGATCTTCGCCTGCCAGGTAAAACTGGGGATGCTGCAACGGTTTTCGAAGCCATGGATTGTCGATGGCACTACACTCTTTCAATATCCGGAACCGTCCGACCTTGCCGGCCTCGATCCCGCGCAGTGGGTGGACTTCAAATGTTCACAGCGTAAAGCGGAGTATATCATCGGCCTCGCTGATCTGATTCAGGACGGATTCAATCTTGAGGAGCTGGAAAAACTCTCCGACGACGAGATTATTGACCGACTCGTGAAAATACGAGGTATTGGACGCTGGACGGCGGAATACGTGCTCATCCAGGGCTTCCGACGCTGGGATGCGCTGCCCGTAGGTGACGCCGGACTGCTGAACGGTGTAAAAAGGGCGTATGGCCTGACAGCTAAACCAACGGAAGAGGAGCTCCTTCAACGGGCCGAGCGGTGGCGCCCCTACCGGGGTTTGGCCACCTACTATCTCTGGTGGGGAAAATCGTGATCCATGGAGGATTTATGCGTGCTGCCTTCATCTTAATGTCCGTACTCCTATCTGTCTCAAACGTCAGCTTTGCTCGCATTCTATACGTGCGGGATGCCATTAGGAATCAGGAGACCTCCACCGAGGCCTTTTCAGACCTCCAGGCCGCCATTGACCAGGCGGCTGACGGTGATACCCTCATGATCTCTGCAGGAGTGTTCACAGCCGAACCTGCGCCTTTCATAGAAGAATTGTGCGGAAACTGTGCTGAGCACCGCACCAGAGTGACAGCCAGCCGCGGATTTCTGATCGAGGGTAAAGCGCTGCATATCGTCGGTTCCGGCAGCGAAATTACCGTTCTGATCACGAATGCGGGCTACGGAATCCTCTTTCTGAACAGCCGAGGATCCACCCTGTTAAATGTCACGATCACAGGCGGAAAGCGTGATCGCGACGGCAACGCCACGGACGCGGCAATCGTCGCGAAATTCAGCACGGTCACTATTCAAAACGCGCATATTCGCGACAACACTCACCGCATCGACAGCGTCGTTGTCGGAATCGGCGGCATCTTCGGCCGTGAAGACTCGGAGCTCTTCATCCACGGAAACGAAATCAACAACAACGGTTGGGACGGGATAGCCTTGTACAGAGGTGCTCACGCCTATATCGCCGATAACGTTATCGAGAATGGCCGTGGAGCGGGCATTGGCATAACCTGGGACGCCACGGCGGATGTACTGCGCAACCGGATTTCCGGATACTGGAAGGGAATAGGCACCTTCGGCGATTCGAAGGCCGTTGTCAGCAACAACCTTGTGAAGGACTGTCTGGGTTGGGGCATCATTGCCACAGGCCGGTCCTATCTTGACGCAGTCAACAACAACGTGATCCATAACGGTAATTGCGGAGTTGCCATCTGGAGCGAAGAATGCCGGGGGAGATTTCTCAACAACATCATCGTAGAAAACGGCTGGAAGGAGCAATGGGTTGCACCCAGGGTGGGATTCTGGGACAATGGCGACCTGGATAACTTTATCATCGAGTGCAATGACTTTTGGAATAACGTCGAGGGCAATTACGGCGACATGGACGACATCACCGGTGTAAACGGCAACATCAGCCTGGATCCTCGCTTCATGTCCGCTTCAGACTATCGGCTGCAACAAACTTCTCCCTGCCGGGATTCTGGTTCTAATGCCATCAGCGAAGGGGATGGTTCAGTCAGTGACATGGGAATGTACGGAGGACCGGGAAGGCGTTAAATCACAAACGGGCTTCTACAAGAAAACCGGGTCGCTACACGGCCCGGTATTTTACTCAATTTGTAGTAATTTTATGCCCAAAGCATTACGGATCCGAGGCGCAGCGGAAACCGATGGCGCGGTCGGTTACGATGGGATCGGTAAATGCCCGTGTTGCGGTTTTTAGCTGTTCCGGGATGGACAGGAAACTTCCACCCCTGTGAATCCTGGCGCTGCCAATAGCAGTGGCCGTCCATTCACGCACGTTGCCCGCCATGTTGTGGGCGCCGAACCAACTCATCCCCCCCAAATGTGCGTAAACGCTCTCTGGAGCTCCTCCGACGTCACCGAAATTGGCGAGGCTTTCTGTCGGTCTGACATCTCCCCAGGGATAAGGGTAACCGACGCCGGTTCCACCGTAAGATCCAAAAAATTCAACAACGCCACGGGCCGCCTTCTCCCATTCTGATTCCGTGGGCAGCCGTTTGCCGTAAAACGTCGAATAGTTATAAGCCCCGTACCAGCTCACCATCACTACAGGCAGGTCAGCATAACCGTCCTCTGCTTCGAACAGGACGGAGATGCTGTCGTAGTTGACATGGCAATATTCTGACGACATCCTGACGAGAATATTGTCGGTTAAGGGATCGTAAACGTTACCGCTGTCATCCACGGCGACCTGGCTCAGATTCAGGGCTGTGTTGAGGTAGTCGGTGTATTGCAGGTTGGTGATCTCG
>JALGZU010000236.1 GCA_025774735.1 candidate division LCP-89 bacterium
GCCGCCGCGCTCGACAGCTCCCTCCACGAGTGACCGTTTTAAAAATCCTTCGCGCCCCGGCTTATAGTATAATAAAAAAAAACACAAAAGTCAAGAGAATTGAAAAAATGTGTAAAAAAAATTTTAAATAAAACAAAATCAATATATTAATGACCTCAAACAGGGTTTAAACCATATATACTAAAAGAAAAGTACGAGAAATCGTACCAGAATATTTGAGTTGTTAACTATTCTAACAATTTAACGACCGTTCTATGTGGCGGGTTCCGATTCGGGCGGTTGATGTGGGCAAGCCGTCTTATTTCGAATTAGGACCCGGAAGTCTTCCAACGCATGATTTCGAAAAGGAACACTGCCGCAGCTGCCGAGGCATTGAGGGAAGATATCCGCCCATACAGTGGTATGGCGATGATGGCGTCGCAGCGGCGCTTGATTCCCGGCCGGAGACCCCGACCCTCAGACCCTATCACGAGGGCAATTGGGCCGGAGAAATCCGCTTTGTAAAGTGAAACGGCCCCTTCCTGATCCGCTCCGAATATCCGGTAACCAACCTCCTTGAGCTTGTCAAGTGCTTGAGAAAGGTTGACAGTTCGACAAATCGGTAAGTGCAGGGCGGCACCAGCAGAACGTCGGATGACCGTAGAAGTCACACCGGCAGATCGGCGCTCCGGGATAACCGCACCCTCGACCCCGGCGCATTCAGCCGAGCGCAGGATGGCTCCCAGGTTACCGGCATCCTGGATCTGGTCGAGTACGATCAACAGCCGGTCCTCTTCAGGCTCTGACCTGCTGATAAGTTGATCCAGGTTCAGGTACGGGAAATCCTCTATCAGGGCGACGTAGCCCTGGTGGTTTAATCCTTCAGCAGCCTCATCCAGGTCGGATTTTTCCCGTTGCTTAATTTTCCAGCCTGCCTGACGGCACCGGGCGATGAGGGAGTCTTCCCTGCTGGTCCCTGTCGGCTTCGAAGTCAGGAGTATGTTCGGCTTGATGTGACGTTCCAGTAACTCTTCGACCGGTCTTTTGCCGGGGATAGGAAGAGGGGGGTGGCTTCGGCGATCCTGCCTCTTGCGATAAGTTTGCGGAGTGTTCTTTTTCTTCTTCAAAGACATGCGATCGGGTTTCTATGTGCTACGGGTAGCTACCGGGAAGCGCTTTAGTTCGGTCACTGCTTCTTATTGCGCTTATCGAGTGGCTTCAAGCCCAATTCGGACCACTGCGCGCCGTCAGTGGCGGTGGGTGATCCGTCCATCAGGGATAGAGCTGCGGTCGTTTTGGGGAAGGCGATGACTTCCCGGATTGAATCCACACCGGCGAGAATCATGGCCATGCGGTCCAGTCCGAAGGCGATACCACCGTGCGGTGGCGTGCCGTACTCCAGCGTCTCCAGCAGGAAGCCAAACCGTTCGTTCGCTTCAACCTCGGAAAATCCGAGCAGATCGAAAACCTGGCGTTGGACTTTCCTGCTGTGGATTCGGATAGATCCACCGGCAATTTCGTGGCCATCCAGTACCAGGTCGTAGGCGCGCGACCTGATTTTACCCGGATCGTCAGAGAATACATCCAAGTCTTCGAGGACTGGAGAGGTAAAGGGGTGGTGCGCAGCCTGGTACCTACCCATTTCTTCATTGAACTCGAACATGGGAAAGTCTGTGATCCAGCAGAGGCGGTGGGTGTTCTTATCGACCAAGTTTAGTTGCTCGCCTGCCCAGAGCCGGAGTTGTCCCAGGCCCAGAGCGACTTTTTGGGCAACAGCATCCGCCGCAGTCACTACCAGATCCCCGGCCTTCGCGCCAGTATGATCGATAGTGTCGCGCATCTGCGCATCCGTGAAAAATTTTGCCGCAGAAGAAGCGATACCGTCTCCGGTCTGCCAGAAATAAACCAAACCGCCCAGCCCCCAGCTTTTCGCTTTCTCGATAAGATTGTCTTTCTGTTTCCGGGAATAGTTCCCGCAGCCGGGTAACCTCAGAGCGCGAATAGCGCCTCCCCCTTCAACGGCTGCGGAGAAGACGCGAAAATCGGTTTTTAAATAGATCGAGGTCAGATCAACGATCTCCAGGGGGTTGCGTAGATCCGGTTTATCGGTTCCGTATCGATGCAGGGCTTCTTCGTATGGGATCATTGGGAAGGGCGCCGGGATGGGAATATCCTTGACTTCCTTGAAGATGCGCTGCATAAGGCCTTCGACTACGGACCGCACCTCTTCTTCATCAGTGAAGGACAGTTCCACATCGATCTGCGTGAATTCCGGTTGGCGGTCGGCGCGCAGGTCTTCATCCCGGAAACATTTAACAATCTGGAAATAGCGGTCGAATCCCGCCATCATCAGGAGCTGCTTGTAGATCTGGGGTGACTGCGGGAGAGCGTACGCCCGGGTAGGGTGGAGTCTGGAGGGGACGAGGAAATCCCGGGCGCCTTCCGGCGTCGGCTTGACCAGGAAGGGCGTCTCGATTTCGCAGAAGCCCTGTTCATCGAAATAACGGCGCACAGCCTGGTAGAGTTTGTGACGCAGACGGAAATTGTGCTGCATTTTCTCCGTCCGCAGGTGGAGGACGCGGTGCTTCAGACGAAGATCTTCCTGCACTCGCTCAGCTTCTTCCGGGAGGAAGGGTGGTGTCTTGGCCCGGGCATGAATTTCGATCTTCTCCGCGAGGATCTCAACTTCACCCGTCGGCATGCTCGGATTTGTCATGCCGGCTGGACGGGGTTGTACCATCCCGGTTACCTGAATAACGTCTTCGTGGTGGAGTTCCCGGATCCGGGCACGCAGAGCTTCATCTTCAGGATTGGGAGTGACCTGAATCAGGCCGGTGTGATCACGCAAATCGAAGAAGGAAAGCCCCCCCAGGTCCCGGACGCGGTGCACCCATCCGCAAACCTGAATCGCTTTTCCAGAATACGATCGGTCGAGAGTTCCGCAATAGGCGCGGTTTTTCATCTCACATTTCCTTTTGTTTGACCGCTAATATAATGAGAATTCATCACATATCCAAATCCTTTTAGGCGGGCGTTTTATCGAGTTCACCGGGTTGATTAAACCTGATAATCAATCCATTGAACGAGGAGAAATCATGTGATCCAGATCACACATTTGCCTGATAATAAAATAGTAACTTTTAAGTTACTTATAATGTTGCTATATCCTCCTCTTATCGTTCTTAATGGTATCGACGTTATCCGGCGGAGGATTCCTCTTTCATTTGTAACCATCTCATGTTGGTTACCGATGGTATAAAAAAAGTGAAGTGCGCAAAAC
Organism: candidate division LCP-89 bacterium; assembly: GCA_025774735.1. The sequence continues at coordinate 3,260 of JALGZU010000236.1, forward strand.
TTTGCGCTTGATTTTTAATGTGGGCCAGTGTATATTCACCTATGCTCGCTGCCCAATTTCAGAATATGTCGACCATAAACCGTACACTGTTCTGGTCAATTTCATGGACATATAAACGATATTCTGCCGTATATTTCGGCGTAATGTAACTTTTTCACCCATTTTAATAATTCGCTTGACTTCCGGGAAAAAAATTATTATCTTATATAGCCTGAATAATTCCTCTTAACCAGCATTACGCATACATGCGCGGGAAGCATTTGAATCCTTACGTGAAGTGCAGTGTAAGCAGTAAAATAAATTGGGTAAACCCCAACAAATCCATACAATCAACTCACTGAGGAGGAGGTATGCGAAAGACAATTGTACTGCTAGTTCTTATCACACTCGTGCCCACCCTGGTCTTAGCCGGACCGGCGACACCCGCCAAAACGTACCCGGTGACGACTGGTGCTGAACGGGTCAACGCTCCCGTTGCACACCCACCCTACCCACCCATTGGGCAGAGGGATCTCGGCACGACAGAAGTTATCGGTACCACCTGGTACGACATTCAGCACAACGGCACCGTAGGCCGAATGCTGGAGATGAGCGATGACGGGTATCTGCACCTGGTCTGGATGAACGGTCTGGACTACGGAGCCGTAAACCGCCACATCTACTACAACTACTTCGACCCCGGCGGCAACCAAGGCTGGCCCGGAACGGGGTACGCTGTGGAATCCTTCAACCGTGCGGGTTACACCACCATGGATGCCGATTACGACGGTGTCGCCTTCCCGTGTTTCCACAAGACTAACATCGCGGGCGGAGATTTCTGGACAGCCACAGCGGTTGACTTCTTCGCGCACAGTGGAACCTTCATCACCTATCAAGCTCCCACGGGTATCGTGACTCCCCAGCTAACAGAAGTCATCTGGCCGCGCATCCAGTTCGACAACAGCCAGGCTCTGCAGATTTTCTCGACCGAAAATCCTGTGTCAGGTGTGGCCGGCGATCCGCAGCGTCATTACTACATTCGTGGGACGTATGATCCACTCGCCTTTTCCATCGCTTATGAAGGTGAATTTGAAGTGGCGGCTTGGACGATGACGATTGCGGGTGACATCGCCACGTCGGAGGTTTCCGATAAGGTGGCCTTTGCCTATACGTATCCCCTGGATCCGGCTTTCCCGCTTGTCGGTGTCAGTCAGCTGGACAATGACATCTTCCTGGTGATCGACGACGACGGTATCGATCCGGACTGGGCCAATCCCTGGAACATCACCGAATTCATTCCGCCAGATCCTTCCTTCCTGCCGGATACGCTTGTGGCGAATATGGACACCCTTAAGGCCTACACCGACCTGAACGCGTTCATCGATGCGGATGATTATGTCCACATCGTGTTCACCACGCGGTCTTACTTCTCGTATGAAGGTACGTCTTACTGGCATGCGTCGTTGATCTGGCACTGGTCGGAGCAGTATCCCGACGAGTTCAAGATGGTGCACGACGCCTTTGATGACTGGGATTGGAATTACACCGACTGCGGCGCCTGGAACGTGAAGGCGCAGCGACCCACCATCAGCCAG
>JALGZU010000237.1 GCA_025774735.1 candidate division LCP-89 bacterium
TACTCCGAAGGAGTCCCTTCGGGAAATAACTGGGCTACGGATGGTGCAAGCCCTCTGAAGGGGGCTAAGGCCACTAAGGCAAGCACCAATGGCGCAAGGGGAAGGACCCCCATCAAGAGAAATATAATTCCCCTCAAACTAAAAAAACTCTTGACATTGTGAGTTTTTTTTGTATATTGGCTATGACGCCCTCTTGAACTTCCTCCGTAAACTGTGGTTTTAACCGGGGAGGAGAAAATGAGAAGGATATTAATTTATGTAGCGGCTGCACTGTTTCTGGCAGCCTCTTTCGTTTCCGCCCAGCCGCCGGACACGCTGTGGACTCAAACCTTCGGCGGGAACGCTTATGATGATGGCAGAAGCGTTCAACAGACTGCTGACGGCGGTTATATCGTCGCGGGAAGCAACGGATCTTATGGTGCCGGTTATTCTGACGTCTTTTTAATCAAGACCGACGCTTCAGGTACAGAGCAGTGGAGTCATACCTTCGGCGGAAGCGGTGGTGATCATGGCTACAGCGTTCAACAGACCTCAGACGGCGGGTATATAATCGCGGGAGTTACCGAATCTTTTGGCGCTGGTTTGTGTGACGTCTGGTTAATCAAGACCGACGCTGGAGGAGATACCTTATGGAGTCAAACCTTCGGTGGAAGCGATCATGATTATGGTCACAGCGTTCAGCAGACCTCAGACGGCGGGTATATTATTGCAGGATATACCCAATCTTATGGTGCTGGTGGAAGGGACGTCTATCTAATCAAAACGGACGCTTCAGGTATAGAACAGTGGGGTCAAACCTTCGGTGGTGTTTGGTACGATGAAGGCCATAGCGTTCAGCAAACCAGCGACGGTGGGTATATTATTGCAGGATATACCAGATCTTATGGCGCTGGTGGTCCTGACGTCTGGTTAATCAAGACCGACGCTGGAGGAGATACCTTATGGAGTCAAACCTTCGGCGGTGGCGTTCAAGATGGCAGCCACAGCGTTCAACAGACCAGCGACGGCGGGTATATCATCGCGGGACATTTCCAATCAGGTGATAAAGACGTCTGGTTAATCAAAACCGACGCTTCGGGGAATGAGCTATGGAGTCAAACCTTCGGTGGAAGCGTTGGGGATTATGGCAGAAGCGTTCAGCAGACCAGTGACGGCGGGTTTATCATCGCAGGATATACCGCATCTTATGGCGCAGGTGCAAATGACGTCTATTTAATCAAGACCGACGCTTCAGGTATCGAGCAATGGAGTCAAACTTTCGGCGGTAGCAATCATGAGTATGGTTACTGCGTTCGGCAGAACAGCGACGATGGTTACATCATCACGGGATACAAGGAATGGGGTCCTGGTGGTTACGGCGATGTCTGGTTGATCCGGCTTGGACCTGAAGGAGGATATCCCGATGTGACCATCACCCTGACACCCAGTGGTCTCCCAATACAGATCCCGGCGGCAGGCGGCAGCTTCGATTTTAACGTCATGGTCACTAATAATGAAATCACACCCGTGACCTTCAGCGCATGGACGGATATCACGCTGCCCAATAGCACGATATACGGTCCAGTCATCGGGCCGCTGGAATTGACTCTGCCCGGGGGTGGTTCAATTGACCGTGATAGAACACAAGTGGTGCCGGCGAATGCTCCGGCGGGGATGTACACCTACAATGCCTATGTGGGCGACAACCTGGGTAACGTCTGGAACGAAGATCAATTTGAATTTGAGAAGTTGACGACTGGGGATGGTTCGATAATTGGGGATTGGGCGAATTATGGAGAGGATTTCAGAAAGGTAGGCGGGGGAAGCACCCCCTCCTTACAAGATAACTTTATGCTAATTGGTTCCTATCCTAATCCCTTCAATCCGACAACCATTATATCCTTCTCCCTACCAGATGCGGTTAAAGTCTCCCTTAGCGTCTATGACATTTCGGGGCGACTGGTGGCATCGCTTGTCAACGGCTGGCGGGATGCGGGGGAGCATGAGGTGACATTCGATGGATCAGATCTCCCATCAGGTATCTACCTGGCGCGGTTGACGACGGGTGATTTTCAACAGACGAAGAAGCTGGTGCTGGTGAAGTAAATCAATAGTCTATTATAGATAATAGAACGGTCGTATCATCAGGCGCAAGAAAAGGAGGAAACCATGCACGTACAGATCCTCAACTTTCAGCTCAAGGATGTGAGCGAAGCAGATTACACCGCGCTCGCCAACGAAATCGCCCCGGCGTTTGCCGCTGTGCCGGGCCTGTTAGGCAAGGTGTGGTTGGCGAACTCAGCCACCGGGACCTACGGCGGCGTGTACCTCTGGCGTGACCGGGCCGCCATGCAGGATTTCAGCCAGACGGAGCTCTTCACTACCGTGGCGACGCACCCCAACCTGAGCGGGATTACGGCCACGGACTTCGCCGTCATGGAAGATGCGACGGAGGTCACCCACGGGATTATCGGCCTGGGCTGATACCACTCTGGCGAAATAGTTATATTTAAGCGTTTGAATCGGAAAGCCCCTCGGGATGGTGAGGGGCTTTTTTGTTGTCCAATTTGGGATGGGAGGAGGCTCCCGGTAACCATCAGCCGGATTTCCAACTCGTCCCGATAAGCAACGTATGATTTAATGAGCATTCAATCCAACTTCAGGCTCGACACAATCGTCGCTGGATGACCTCCGGGATCGTTTAACATCATAACGAACAAGGAGAGAAAATGCGACGTTTTACCATACTATCCATTGCGGCGGCGTTCTGCTTCGCTGCTCAAGTCAGAGCTTTGCCCCCGGATGTCCTCTGGACGCAGACGTTCGGCGGGAACAGCTTCGAAACCTGCAGTTCCGTGCAGCAGACCGCTGACGGCGGCTTCATCCTGGGCGGAGGCACCGAGAGTTTCGGCGCCGGCGACAGGGATTTTTACCTGGTCAAGACCGACGCTTCCGGCGTTCAGCAATGGGCGCAGACTTACGGCGGCACCGAGGGTGAATACGGCCGGTCGGTGCAACAGACCAACGACGGCGGGTACATCTTCGCCGGGTACACCTATTCCTACGGAGCCGGTCTGTCCGATGTGTACGTCATCAAGACAGATGATCAGGGCGTTCTGGAATGGGATCAGACCATCGGTGGCAACAGTTTCGACGCCTGCTGGTCGGTGCAGCAGACCATTGACGGCGGGTACATCTTAGCAGGTTATACCCAGTCGTTCGGCAACGGGCAGTCCGACATGTACCTCGTGAAAATCGACGATCAGGGCAACTTCGACTGGCAGCAGACCTTCGGCAACGGTGACATCGAACGATGCCAGTCCGTTCAGCAGACCTCCGACAACGGCTACATTTTAGGGGGATACCGGCAGACTTCCCAACCTTTCGGTTTTGACATCTATGTGGTGAAGACCGACGACATGGGCAACCTGGACTGGGAGCAGGATTACGATGAAGGCGGTTTTGAGAGCTGCCGTTCGGTCGTGCAGACTGCTGATGGTGGTTATGCGCTGGCCGGGTATACGACCTCCTTCGGTGAAGGAGCGGAAGACATGCATCTGGTGAAACTAGACGAGCTCGGCGACATGGAATGGCAGAAGAGCTTCGGAGGTGCGTCAGCCGATGCTGCCTATTCCTTATCACTGACCTCTGACGGAGGATTCATCATCGGCGGATCGAACTACTCCCTGGGGAACGGCTTCGGGGAGATGTACCTGGTGAAAACCAACTCCAAGGGAGACTTCGAGTGGCAGCAAAGCGAGGGCGGTGATGATTTCGATTTCTGCCTGAGCACACATCAGACATCCGACGGAGGTTTCATCGCGGCCGGGCGCAGTAATTCGTTTGGCACGGGCACCGGGGACATGTACCTGGTGCGGCTGGACGGTTTCCCCTTCGTGACCGTAACTATGACTCCAGAAAATCCGCCGATCATCATACCTCCCGGTGGGAGCAGCTTCAACTTCAACATCGAAGTACACAATCATGAATTGAATTCACAGACGTTCGACATCTGGACCGACGCGGTTCTTCCCAGCGGCGGCACTTTCGGCCCAATCATCGGTCCTGTCAACCTAACTATGCCGGGTGGGCAGGCTGCCGATCGCGACCGCAGTCAGACCGTTCCCGGCAGCGCACCGTTCGGGGAATATTCCTACCAAGCTTTCGTGGGGGAATACCCCAATTACATCTGGAGCAGCGACAGCTTTCCGTTCTCCAAACCGGCGACCGCTACCAGTGGATTGGCCGTAACCGGCTGGGGAAATACGGGAGATGATTTTGGTGATTTCGCCAGCGAGGAGACGGTCACATCGCCGTCCAGCTTCGCGCTACTAGGCGCCTACCCCAATCCGTTCAATCCTGCGACAACGATCAGTTATGCCCTGCCGCAGATAGAGCTCGTCAGCGTGAAAGTTTACGACGTGACGGGATCGCTGGCAGCGACTATCGTGGATGGTTGGCGGGTTGCCGGAATTCACGAGGTGACGTTCGACGCGTCCAGCTTACCCTCCGGTGTTTACTTTGCCCATTTCATTGCTGGGGATTCGCAGCAGACGATGAGGCTGTTGCTGGTGAAGTGATCTGATTGAACAAGCGATAAAGTGAAGCCCCTCGAAAAGGCGAGGGGCTTTTTATTTCGAGAAATCGTTTCCCGGGAGCCGGTCAGAACCGCTTGGTGTAACCGTGGCAGTAGGGTTTGTGGCCGTTTTTGTCGTAGTAGTCCTGGTGGTAGTCTTCGGCGGGCCAGAAGGCGTCCGCCGGGGCCAGCTCGGTGGCGATTTTGTAGCCTTTATCCTTCAGAATCACGATTAAGTCCTGCGCGGTCTGTTTCTGGC